>NZ_JBBYHU010000006.1:0-157151 GCF_038289905.1 Flavobacterium flavipallidum
GAATCTTTTAATGCGAAAATAAAAGCTTTCAGAAGTCAATTTAGAGGAGTCAGAAAAATTGATTTTTTTCTATTCAGATTATCCAATCTTTTTGCTTAGTCCCCAACTTTTGAACTTGATCCCAGATAGACAGTGAGTTATGTTTAAAAAAAAACAGGAAAAGTGATTGTTTTAATCCCTTCTCCTGTCAAGTGACCACAAACGAACAAATGTCGAAACATTTTGTAGAGGATTTGAAGAAATTAGCCTATTATTTGGAAGAATCTGTAAGATGATTTTTGATTTTGGTGGTTTGGATGTCCTGTTGAGGATTTTTTGTTTTTTATACATGTTTGAAACAAAAGTATATTCATGCTAATTCGTATTCAGCAGCGACAATAATAGAAAAGTACAATTAAATTTGGATTAGACTACCTTCATTTCCTTCTGAAAATTAGATAAACACTTTTATGGAAATACTAATTTAGCATACAATTTAAGTTAAGAGTAAAATCTTAATTTTAACACATGAAACAAGAAAGAAAAATTTACGATCCAGCTTTCAAAATCAAAGTTGAGGAATTAAGTAATGAAAGAAGCAATTTCTCAGAGTTAGCTAGAGAACTAGGCATTAAAGTATCTTTGTTGCATATATACACCCCTTTAATAGTACACATACCCCCTTTTGTAATTTTATTATACCTTTACCTTGCATGTTATTATTAAGTGATTTTATATCTTAATTTTTAATCTTTTAATATGAAGAAAATAACAACCTTTTTTGTTTGTTTTATATTATCTTTTTTTCATCCCAATTTTGTTAGGTCACAGGGGACAAATTTGTATTTTGACCATATAAACTATGATGTGAATTTTTCACAAAGTATGATATCTAGTATACACCAAACTAAGAAAGGTTTTATATGGATAGGCACTGCTAATGGATTAATCAGATATGATGGATACAATTATTTAAAATTCTCTAGAAACAAAAAAGATTTAGGAACCATAAGCAACAATCATATTAATGTAATATTAGAAGATAAAGCAAGCAACCTATGGATTGGTACTAATAATGGTTTAAATCTATTTAATAGAAAAAAGAATAGCTTTATAAATATTGATATCCCTCCAATTAAAGGAGGTAGAAATTATATTTCTTCTATTATCCAAGATCCATTTGAAAATTTGTGGATAGGGACTTTTGGAGGTGTTAAAAGGTTAGATTTCAAAAATAAATTACTAAAAGAAATTTCGTCTGACCCTAATTCAGTCTTTCGGGAATGTAGGGCACTTACTTTATTTTATGATAATCAGTATGGTGTTTTTGTAGGTACAGCCAAGGGCTTAAAATGTTTTGATATTAAAAATGGGAATGAAAAGAAATTACCTGAAATTTTCGAAAATAATATATCGTTTTCGAAAGCCAAGATTATCAAGATTGTTAAAGAAAAAAATGGTGATTTATGGTTTGCAACAGAAACTAATGGTGCGTTTTTGTTTTCTAAAAAAAATAACAAACTAATCAATTATTTACAAAATTTTAAAAATAAAAATAGTTTAGCATCTAATTGGGTTAATGATATAATATCTATTGATGATAATACCCTTTGGTTTGCAACTAAAAATGGTTTGTGTATTTTTAAAAAAGATAAAAATAAATTTTTTAATTATAAACATGATCCTTTAATAAGTTATAGCCTTTCAGATAATGATGTAAAATGTTTATTAAAAGATCGATATGGGAGTGTATGGTTGGGTACAGTTGGAGGTGGAGTGAACTTTTTTCATACCACTAATACCAATTTTATTGATATTAGTGAAACTACTATATCAAATTTTGGATTGAATAATTCTTTAGTAAATGCAATTGAAAAAGATGATAATGGAGTATTGTGGATCGGTACTTATGGTGGAGGATTAAATTGTCTTGATTTTAAAAATAATAGGAGTTCCTCTTATCTTATAGATCCTTATGATACAGAAAAACGACTCAATACAATTTCGGCATTAGTTAATAAAAATCCAGATGTTTTATTATGCGGAACATATAATGGTCTTTTTGAATTTAATAAGAAAAATAAAATATTTAGAAACATACCATTGTCTTTAAATGGATTTAATAATGATGAAAGGCCTATAAATTCCTTGTTAATGGATCATGGTGATTTATGGGTTGGTAGTAATGGGAGCGGATTAAAGAAAGTTACATCAACTGGAAAACTTGAGATATATTTAGCTGATGGTAACCGCAATTCATTAAGTGATAATTTTGTAACAGACATTGAAAATCGAAATAATTTTTTATGGTTAGCTACTCAAGATGGATTGGATTTGTTTGATAAAAAAACAAATAAAGTTATAAAAGTATATAGAACGGGTTCTACTAATTCTATTGCTAATAATAGCTTGACAGTATTATTTACAGATTCAAAAAAAAGACTTTGGATAGGAGCTGATTACGATGGGCTTAATTATTTTGACGAAAAAACTGAGAAATTTTATGTCATTAATAAATCGATGGGCTTCACTGATGAAACAATAAAAAGTATTGTGGAAGATGCAGAAGGTAATCTATGGGTAACGGCTAATGATTTGTTGTATAGAATAAAAATAAAAAATTTTAACTTACCATTCAAAGCCTCTAATTTTGAAATAACTACTTTCTCATCTAAAGATGGTTTGAAAGTAAAACAATTTTCGACTAATTCTGGTTTAAATTTAAATGAAAATCAACTTGTTTTTGGATCATCAAAAGGTCTTATAGTTTTTAATCCATTAAAAGTAGTTAAAACTCAAAATGAAAGTGAAATTGTTTTAACTAAACTTATTGTTAATAATAAAGAGATATTGCCTGGAAATAAGGAGGTTCCTCTTGAAAAAACAATAACAGAAACATCTGAAATAACTTTGAAACATAGTCAGTCTTTTATAGGGATTGAGTTTAGTGCAATGAACTTTGTAAATACAGAGAATAATATGTATTCTTATAAGTTAGAAAGGTTGTTTAATAAAGATGATTGGCATGATATAGGATCACAACATAATATAAATTTAGTAGACCTACAATCAGGTAGTTATGTTTTAAGTATTAAGACATCAAATGAAAAGGGATTGTGGAACCCCTCCATTAAAACTATAAAAATAATTATACTTCCACCATGGTGGAGAACTTGGTGGGCTTACATGATTTATTTTTGTCTGATTATTATTTCTTCAATATTTCTTTTTCGTTTTTTTAGAAATCGAGAAATATTAAAGCGAGCCCTATACTATGAGCAGGTTGAGAAAGAAAGACAGCAGGAAATGTATAAAATGAAGCTGGATTTTTTTACCAATGTTTCGCACGAAATTAGAACACCATTGACACTTATTAGCGGACCTGTTGAACAACTTTTAAATAGTGCTGAGAAAGATAGTACTCTAGAGAATAAATTGAAAATTATTAAAAATAATTCAGATCGATTATTGAAATTGGTAAATGAATTAATGGATTTTCGAAAAGCAGAGAAGGGGAGCATGAAAATTTATTGTGAACAACAAGATATTGTACCGTTTTGCTTTGAAATTTATGAATCATTTAGAGGAATTGCTGTTGAAAAGAACATTGATTATAAATTTGTTTTGAATATTAATTCTATTTTGGTGTATTTTGATAAAAATCAAATGGAAAAAGTTATTTATAATTTACTTTCAAATGCATTTAAGTTTACTAATAAAAATGGTCGCATTACTTTGGCCGTAGAACAAAAAGGAAAGGATTCAGATATATTAGAGATAAAAGTAAAAGATAATGGTATTGGTATTCCTGAAAACAGAAAGCAGAAAATATTTAAAAACTTTTTTCAATTAGACGATAGAGGTAGTAATAATTTGGGTAGTGGAATTGGATTGGCATTAAGTAAAAGCATTGTTGAGTTACATAAAGGAGAACTTAAAGTTCAAACGGAAAAGGACTCTAATTTTACAACTATTTTTACAATTACTTTAAAGAAAGGAAAGGAGCATTTGAAGAAGTCTCAAATAGTAGAAAATCAATTTTCTAAACCTGACTTTGAAAGTTTGATTGTAGATCAAAAAGCTGAAATTATAATGCAGAAGGTAGAAGAATATATAGAAGAATATCAAGATGATAAAAAAACACTTTTAATTATAGATGATAATGAAGAGGTCTTATCATTTGTTTATGATGTTTTAAGAGAAGATTATCGGATTTTGAAATTTTTCAATGCTCAAGATGCATTAGATTTTATGGAAAAAGAGATTCCGGATTTAATTATTAGTGATGTTATGATGCCTGAAATGGATGGTTTTGAATTGTGCAAAATATTAAAAACAAATCAAAATACAAATCATATACCTGTTATTTTATTGACGGCAAAATCATCTACCTTGAATAGGATAGAAGGCCTTTCCACGGGAGCCGATTCTTATATTTCCAAACCTTTTAGTATTGAAGTTTTAAAACTAAATATTATAAATTTATTATCTGCTAAAGAGATAATACGTCAAAAATATAGTGAAAAATTTATTGGAGGTTTAGAAATTGAAAATTTAGAAACACCTGAAGGAATTTTTCTTAAGAAATTGACTCAAATAATTAATGATAATATTGACAATTCTAATTTTGATGTAAATGATTTAGTAAAAGAAATAGGAATGAGTAGAACTGTTTTGTATAAAAAAGTTCAAACAATAACTAATCAATCAGTAGCTGGGTTTATTAAAGATATGAGATTGAAAAAAGCCGCAAATTTGTTAATCCATACTAATTTTCCAGTATCTGAGATTACATATATGGTTGGATTTAATGATAGAAAACATTTTAGTAAAGAATTCAAAAAACTTTACAAATTATCTCCTACTGAATATAAGAGTTCACAAACAGGAAAAGAGTAAAAAAAGGCCCAATTAAGGGCCTTTGACAATTAATTTAAAAACAGAATTATTCTAAAATTAGGTTAATTCTATTTAATTCTTCTTCTGAAAAGAAATAATTTTGAAGACAATTTATAGAATCTAATAGTTGTTCAGGTTTACTGACACCTACAAGAACCGAACTAATTTGGTTGTCTTTTAATATCCATGCTAATGCCATTTGAGCTAGGTTTTGGCCACGTTCTTCAGCAAGAGTATTCAATTGAATTACTTTTTTTATTTTCTCATCCGATACTTGATTTTCATCAATTGCACCATTACCACGTTGACTTGATGCTCTTGAACCAGCGGGTATTCCTTTTAAATATTTATTGGTTAACAATCCTTGAGCGAGTGGAGAAAAAGGAATACATCCCACTTGGAATTGTTTTAAAACATCCAAAAGTCCATTTTCAACCCAGCGATCAAACATAGAATATCTGGGTTGATGAATTAGGCAAGGAGTTCCTAATTGTTTTAATATATCAAAAGCTTTTGCCGCCTCTTCAGGTTCATAACTAGATATGCCTACATACAATGCTTTTCCTTGCCTGACCATTAAATCTAATGCAGCCATAGTTTCTTCTAAAGGGGTTTCTGGATCTGGACGGTGGTGATAAAAAATATCTACATATTCTAACCCCATTCTTTTTAAACTTTGATCAAGGCTAGCAACTAGATATTTTTTAGAACCCCAATCTCCATAAGGGCCATCCCACATGCCCCAGCCAGCTTTGGTAGAAATTATTAATTCATCTCGATACGGGATAAAATCCTCCTTAAATATTTTTCCAAAATTTGCTTCTGCCGAACCTGGAGGAGGCCCATAATTATTGGCAAGATCAAAATGAGTGATACCGTTATCAAAAGCTACACGTAATATATTACGAGCATTTTCAAGAGTATCTATATCACCAAAGTTATGCCATAAGCCTAGTGAAATTGCAGGTAATTTTAATCCGCTATTACCACATCTTCGATATTCCATTTTTTGGTATCGTTCGGGATTAGGTTTGTATTGCATAAAAATAATTTTAAAAGTTATAAATTGAAATAAAGACATTCTTTTTTTTACAAAGATTCATATTTGGCAAGTGCTTTTTTCATGATTTCAAGGTCACTTGTTCCTCTAAGTCCACTAAAACCTACTGCCAGTTTTAATCCAGTATTTAGTGTAATAGGTTGTCCTCCTTCCCAACCAATAAGGTCTGGAGCTTCAATTCCATTAGCATTTTCATCTACTACTTTTGTAAAAACCATTCTTTCGTATTCACCTGTTTTAACACCTGTTAACCAAACCTGACTAGCTTTTGTCCACGCTACTGTATAAGATTGTCTTAATCTTGGTGTATTGCTTCCAAACATTTTCCCATAGACATTTTGATTCTCATCAATTATACAAACAGCCAAATTTCCATTTGAAATGCTTTTGTCTTCTGGATTGCCCATATACAAAGGGATTAGTTTTTCAATGGCATTGAATATTTTATTTGTAATTTCTAACATTTCATTGTTGTTCATCTGTGTCGTTATTATTTGATTTTTTAATCGGACTTTATAAAATTAGATTTATTTCTTTTCCGTTTGCGAAAAATATAGGTTTTGATTATCGATTTTTAAGAGTATTGTTTCATTCATCAAGTATAAATGGGTTTAAACAAAGGAATTAATAAGTGTTCAAATATATTTATAAAAAAAGAGTAGGGTGGTCACAAGAGTTTTTCTTTGGGGGTAGAAATGTTTCTAAAGTGGTTTACAGATAATTGAAAAGAGCAGAATTACTAAGACAAATTATAATTAGCAGCTCAGAATCATAAACAATACATATACCCCCCTATTTAAAAATCTTTAGACACTATTGAGAAAGAGGGAATGAGGATATTTGCCAAATTGATTAAGCAATCAAACTGTAAACAAAAAATGTAAATCCATGGTTAAAATCAGTCCTATATTATTTTTATTTTTTATTTTGAATTGTAATGCACAAGTAAAACAAAATGACATTCCTATTGAAGACGAAGTTATAAGTTATACATTCGAACAAGTGGCTAGTGGAATTGTTATTCCTTGGGGAATGGTTCTGTTGCCAGATAATACATTGTTGGTAACGGAAAAAAGCGGCTCGCTTTTTCATGTAAAAAACGGTGTAAATACAGAAGTCAAAAATGTTCCTAAGGTCTATAAGCGTGGTCAAGGAGGTTTATTGGATATAGCGTTACATCCAAATTTTGAAATTAATGGGTGGATTTATATGACTTTTTCTTCAGAAGATGTGGAGGGAGAAGGAGGTAACACTAAACTAATTCGTGCAAAGTTAGTTGATGACAGTTTGGTGCAAATGGAAGAATTATACAAGGCAACCCCAAATACCACAGGTCCTAATCATTTTGGTTCTCGAATAGCATTTGATAATCAAGGTTATGTTTATTTCAGTATTGGCGAGAGAGATAAAAAATTTGAAAATCCCCAAGATGTTACTCGAGATGGAGGGAAAATTTATCGATTGCAAGAGGATGGAAGAATACCTGAAGATAATCCATTTGTAGGGAAGCCTGGTGCAAAGGAAGCTATTTTTTCATTTGGTCATCGTAATCCCCAAGGAATGACCAAAAATCCAATTACAGGCGAAATTTGGACACATGAACACGGTCCGCAAGGTGGTGATGAAATTAATATTGTCAAAAAAGGAGCTAATTATGGTTGGCCTGTAATTACTTATGGTATTAATTATGATGGAAAAATTATAAGTGATATAACAGAAAAGGAAGGAATGGAACAACCTTTATATTATTGGGTTCCTTCTATTGCTCCTGGAGGAATGGTTTTTGTTTCCGGTGACCGTTATCCAGATTGGAAAGGATGTTTACTTGTGGGAGCCATGAAATTTAAATATTTAGAACTGCTTAAAATGAAAGACAACAAAGTAATCAGTAGACAAAAAATTGCTACTGATATAGGGCGTGTGAGAAATGTAATCCAAGGACATGATGGCTATATCTATTTTGCTGTAGAACAAAAAGGAATCTTTAGAATTATACCTAATTAAACAATGATAGTTAATAAACTTTATTTTTTGACAAGTACTCTTTTGCTCAGTTTAGCCTATTTTGGTTTGTCGAGTTCCGTTTTAAAAGAAGTCGATAGTAAAAAACACTTAATTTCTGACGAGAATCAGGATAAAACTAATTTACAAAAAAGTATAAACAGGGGTAAAGAAATTTATTCTGATTTCTGTGTCCAATGTCATTTGGCAAACGGAAAAGGAGATTTGGTTAATTTTCCTCCTCTTGATGGCTCAGATTGGCTTTTCAAGAAGCGAAAACAAAGTATACATGCAATAAAATACGGGCAAACAGGTGTTATTATAGTTAAGGGTAAAAAGTTCAACAACATTATGCCGGGATTAGGTCTTGAAAATCAGGAAGTGGCTGATGTAATGAATTATATAATGAATTCTTGGTCCAATAAGCAAAATAAAATGGTGACCGTTGAAGAAGTCAAGGCAATTCTTAAAATATAAGGAACTACATCCTTTTTAAAAAGAATTAGAATAGATAACTTTTCTTTTAAATTAACCCAAATACAAACCGCAGTATTAAGATTTTAATGAGTCTTAACTATTGCGGTTTTGTTTATTTATAAGAAAAGTAAATGATACGTTATCATAAAATTTATTGGGTTACCCAGATAAAAGGATATATGGAATACTGATCTCAAATCCCCTTTTTTTATGATATAGGCTTTTGATTAAAATTCTTTAGTAAAATCAATAGTCACTTTACTTCCTCTTGAATTTAGTCTCAATACTATCCTAAAAAATGTTCTGCCGTTTTTTTAAGGCTGAAAAGTCTCTGATTGCGATTTTGGTTTTTCAGAGAGGAAAAGCTCAGTTAGTTTATTTATTATTTAGGCATATGATACGTATGTACCCCTAAAAAAAAATTCTCAGACACTGCTTAAAAAGAAGTAATGGTAATATTTGCTATAGTGATTTAGATAAACCAATTTATTAATCAAAAAAAATAAAAACCAAAAAAATGAAGAAAAATAACATCTTTCAGTTAGTCGTAATTTTTGCTGTTGCAATTTTTGCTCTAACGAATTGTTCCTCTTTTGCCCAAAAGTCAAAACAAAAACAACCAGAGGTCAAAGTGTCTTTAAATGCTTATTCTTTTAATGATTTGTTATCCGCTAAACATCAAAAAGATAAACAGCCATTGTATACTTTATTTAATTTAATGGACTGGTGTGCTTCTCAAAAAATTGAGGCAATTGATTTAACCGGGTATTATTTTCCGGGATATCCAGAGGTTCCTTCTGACGAATATATAGCACAACTTCGAAATAAAGCAAAACAATTAGGTATTGTTATCACAGGAACTGGGATTCGAAACAATTTTGCTTCACCTGATCCAGCTGTCAGAGCGGCCGATGTAGAATTAGCCAAAAAATGGGTAGTGGTAGCTTCAAAATTAGGAGCTCCGGTTTTGAGAGTTTTTGCTGGTGAAATCCCAAAAGGTTATGAAGATAAGTGGGACGAAGTAGCAGAATGGATGATTGATGCCTACAAACAATGTGCTGTTGAAGGCGAAAAATACGGTGTTAAGATTGGTATACAAAATCATGGGGATATGCTTCAAAGCGCTGAACAGTGTTTGAAAGTTTTGAAAGGTGTTGATAGTAAATGGGCGGGTTTAATTGTAGATACAGGTAATTTTAAAACCACCGATCCTTATGTGGATATCGAAATTACAGCTCCTTATGCAGTAAACTGGCAGATTAAAGAGAGCGCTTTTGGTATTGGAAGTCCAATCCGAACTGATTTGGAGCGTTTGATGGAAATTTTTAAGAGAACAGGTGTTAAAGGTTATTTTCCGATAGAGACCATATTGCTAAAAGGAATTCAATACGATCCATTTGTGCTTGTTCCTGATTTGATTAATGAATTAAATATCGCAAGAGATAAAGTTTATAAATAGTCTTTTAAAATTTAAAATAATGAAAAGCAGTATTAAAAGAAGTAGTATAATCCTTGTTGTATTATTTTTTCTAACCGGTTCGTTCATCTTGTCTGCCCAAAATAAATGGGGTACAGGTTTTGCATTTGAGCAAAATACCCGTTTAGGAAGAGGGGTTAATATTATTGGGTATGACCCTATTTGGAAGGATGCGTCCAAAGCCCGGATGAAAGACAAACATTTTAAACTAATCAAAGAGGCTGGTTTTAGTAATGTCCGATTGGTGATGAGTCCGTTTAAGTTCGCCATGGATGATTCCACCTACACTATAAATCCCAACTTTTATACCACCTTGGATTATGCTATTAAGGAATCATTGAAAAATAAATTGATGGTAATAGTAGATTTTCATGAGCATGGTGCAATGGGAAAAGATCCTTTAGGTAATAAAGCGAAGTTGTTGTCTATGTGGAAACAAATAGCCATTCATTGCAAAGAGTATTCAAATGATGTTCTGTTTGAAATATGCAATGAACCCAATATGAAGCCTGAAATATGGAATGAAATCCAAAAAGAAGCCTACAAGATTTTAAGAGAGTCCAATCCAGACAGAACTCTTCTTATAGGAGCAATTAATGGCAATCAGATAAAGTTTTTAAAAGACCTTGATTTACCCGAAAAGGATAAAAATATAATTGTAGCCATTCATTATTACAGTCCGATTCAGTTTACACATCAAGGGGCTCCATGGTCCAAGAACAATAAAGATTTGAGTGGTATTGAATGGCTAGAGTCTAAAAGTGAAAAAGACGCTGTTCGTCTTGATTTTGATATGGCTCAAGATTGGTCAAAAATACATAATGTACCGTTAACACTTGGGGAATTTGGAGCGTATGAAAAAGCGGATATGCCGTCTCGTCTTCGTTGGACCAATTATGTTGCTAGACAGGCCGAATTAAGAAAATGGAGTTGGAGTTATTGGCAGTTTGATTCCGATTTCATTGTTTATGATATGGACAAGGACGAATGGAAAACAGACCTTTTGAATGCTTTAATTCCATCCAAGAAAAAGAAAAATTAAAATGAATGAAAAAATTGTAAGGGCTGGAATTATTGGATCCGGTTTTGCCGCAAATTTCCATTATGAAGCAATCAAAAGGATATACAGTACCAAGGTAAAAATAGCGGGAGCATTTTCTACCCGTAATGCAATAAATTTTACTGCTCCTCGAAATATCAAAAATCTTGACAGTCTGGAGGAATTAATTGATGCTTCGGATATGCTGCATGTCTGCACACCGCCATCAACTCATGAAGAATTAGTTATAGCTGTATTGAAACGCGGGAAACATGTTATCGTTGAAAAACCATTTACAGGATATTTTGGAGACGGATCCTCAGTATTTAATGGTGATACCTTTTCAAGAGAAATTGGATTAAAACAGGCTAAGGAAAGCATTCAGCGGATGCTAAAGGCGGAAGAGGAAAGCGAAGGATCCATTTTCTACGCAGAAAATTGGGTTTATGCACCAGCTATTCAGAAAGAACGTGAAATTATTGAAAAAACGAAGGCACAAATCCTTTGGATTCAAGCACAACAATCCCACTCTGGTTCGCATTCCATGGATTACGGAAAATGGCATCTTTCAGGCGGAGGCTCATTAATGGGAAAGGGAAGTCATCCTTTGGCCGCTTCGATTTATTTGAAGCATGTAGAAGGGAGAGCTCGAACAGGAATACCAATTCGCCCTAAAAGTATTTCGGCAAGAACACATAAAATTACAAGAATGGCAAGCTTTAAAAACGAAGGAGGACATTTGCGAGATACCTATACTGACGTAGAAGATTATGCTTCCATTCATCTTGTTTTTGAGGACGGAACCATCGCCGATATTGTGGCAAGCGAATTGTTGCAGGGCGGAGTAAAAAACTATGTCGAAGTGCATGCAAATAATCATAGGACACTTTGTAATATAGCGCCTAATGATGCGATGATAACTTATAATCCAAAAGAAGAAAACTTCAATGATATTTATGTTGTTGAAAAGACAGAAACCAAACAGGGTTGGTCTTTTGTGTCTCCTGACGAGGCTTGGTTTAATGGGTACCAACACGAAATGGATGCATTTTACAGATCCTTGGTTTTTGGTGAACCAAATGAAAGCAACAGCAAATTAGCCGCTGACGTAATTGTAACGATTTATACGGCCTATTTGTCTGCCGAACAAAATGGTGTCGAAATGCCAATAACAATTTTATAATTAATTAAATAATTAGTTCAAGTTCATTTTATTGATGAATACATCTAATTCAAAAAAAAATACTATATAATGAATTTAAATAATGAAAATCAAGTGTTTGAAGGGAAAAAGTACAGATGGACCATTCTTTCACTTGTCTTTTTTGCCACAACAATCAACTATTTAGACCGTCAAGTCATCAGTCTGTTAAAAGACGATTATTTAACCCCATTATTTAATTGGAATGAGTCCGATTATGCAAACATAGTAGTAGTTTTTCAAGTTACATATGCTATAGGAATGGTGGGATCCGGATTTATTATTGATAAGATCGGGACGAAATGGGGTTATGCACTTTCATTAACGATTTGGAGTATTGCTTCCATTGGTCATGCATTAGCAAAATCGACTTTTGGTTTTATGATCGCTAGAGGTGTTTTGGGAGTAAGTGAAGCCGGTAATTTTCCGGCAGCGATTAAAACTGTAGCCGAATGGTTTCCTAAAAAAGAACGCGCTTTGGCGGCTGGAATATTTAATTCAGGGACAAATATTGGTGCTATTTTGGCGCCGCTTACGGTTCCTTTTATCGCAGAGGTATGGGGATGGGAATGGGCGTTTATCATTACAGGAGTCATTGGACTTATCTGGTTGCTTTTTTGGTGGCTATTTTATGAGAGCCCTCATAAGCACAAAAAAATATCAAAAGCAGAATATGATTATATACATGCCGATGATATTGATGATTTAACAATTTCAGAAAAACAGGAAAAAGTTAAATGGGTGAAATTATTGGGTTATAAGCAAACATGGGCTTTTGCTTCATTGAAATTTTTTAGTGATCCTGTTTGGTGGTTTTTATTGTTTTGGTTGCCTTCTTTTTTAAACAAACAATACGGAATGACGAAAATGGAATTAGCCTTGCCAATTGCTGTTGTCTATACGATGGCTATGTTTGGGAGTATTGGTGGAGGTTGGCTTTCAGGGTATTTTATAGGTCGCGGTTGGCCTATTTATAAAGCCCGTAGAACCGCATTATTAATTTTTGCTTTTTGTGCGTTACCCATGTTGATAGCTCAATGGTTGGGAACATATAACTACTGGTATGCAGTTGTTATTATTGGTTTGGCAGCATCTGCGCATCAAGCATGGTCTGCCAATATTTTCACTACAGTTTCAGATATGTTTCCTAAAAAAGCGGTTGCTTCAGTCGTTGGAATTGGAGGTATGATTGGAGCTGCAGGAGGAGTAATTATTGCAAAATCAGCAGGGTTAATCTTGGATTATTATTCGGGGATAGGAAATATTGAAACAGGCTATTATATAATGTTTATTATTTGTGCTCTTTCCTATTTGGTTGCCTGGTTCGTCTTTAGTCTTTTGGTTCCAAAAATGACCAGAGCAAATATTTAATTGTCAATTTATAATAGTTTATAAAATAAAAAAAATGAAATTAAATTCTCTTTACACTTATGTTCTTTTTACTGGATTAGTTTTCACAAATAGTGCTTTTGCACAATTAGTTGAAACGATCAATCCATTAGAAAAAAGATTGGATGGCTTGTTAGCTAAAATGAGTACTCAAGAAAAGATAGAACAATTATATTATCTAACTGATGGAAATAAAAGACTAAATATTCCTCAGTTTACCGGAAGTGATGGACCACATGGAATAGGAAATAATGCAAAAGGCTATTCTTCGTTTCCTGTTACCATTGCTATGGCAGCCACTTGGGATCCTAATTTAATTACAAGAGTTGGTAGAGCCATAAGTGAAGAACAGGCAGCTCGTGGAAAAGATAGAATTGCGGGGCCAACATTGGATATGCTTATAGATCCTAGAATAGGTCGTGCTCCTGAAACTATTGGTGAAGATCCATTTTTGGGAGGAAGAATTTCTTCAGCTTTTATTTTAGGACAGAATACGACTTCGGTTTTTGGTTCGGTTAAGCATTATAATTTGAATACATACGAAATCAATCGTCGTACTAATGATTACCTAAGTGATCAAAGAAGTTTAGTTGAATTTTGGGGTTTTCATTGGAAAAGATCCATTCAATTTGGAGGCGCCCTATCTGTAATGTGTGCGTACAATTGGGTCAATGGAGACAAATGTGCCGAAAACAAATACATGATAAAAAACCTTTTACGTGATCTTTGGGGATTTGACTATTATACGATGAGTGATTGGGGCGGTTTTAAAGAAACGGGAAAAGCCCTTAACGCAGAACTCGATTTTTGTGAGGGCAATGATTTGTATATCAAAGAACTTCCGGATGGTGTTAAAAATGGGATTTATGACATTAGTTTAGTCAATCGTGCAGTAAGAAATGTTTTGAGAACTAAAATTATTTCTGGAATGATGGATGGTGTTCCAGTTACGCCAGCTTCAATGATAGACAGCAAGGAACATAGAGAATTAGTTTATGAAAGTGGTTTAAAAGGTTTGGTTCTTCTTAAAAATGAAAAGAATATTTTGCCTTTAGATAAAAATAAAGTCAAATCAGTGGCGCTTATTGGCCCTAATGTTACTGAATTACCATTAGACGGAAATAGTAGTTCTAAAGTACTTCCTTCCTATCAGATATCAGTAGAAAATGGCATTAAAACGATATTAGGTGACGATAAAGTAGTTTATGCCAAAGGGTGTAACATCAATGATACAGATAAATCGCAATTTGATGCAGCTATCAAAGCGGCAAAAGAAGCAGAATATGTAGTATTTGTAGCTGGATTGGACAAAACAATTGAAGGAGAAGGCTATTTCATCAATAAAGAAGCCGACGAAAACGGAGGTGGAGTTTTAAGTCGTCCAGACAGACCTTCGCAAACGGTATTATTGCCAGGAATGCAAAATGAATTAATTAACGCGATAGCAAAAGTAAATTCTAATGTTATTTTAGTGGTAGTTTCGGGAGGAACATGCAGTGTTACTCCTGTCCTTAAAAATGTAAAAGGATTGTTGTATGCGTTTTATCCAGGACAAGAAGGAGGAAGGGCTATTGCTGATGTGTTATTTGGTAATTATAATCCTTCTGGAAAACTACCAGCCACGATTCCAAAAGACGACAGCCAAATTATCCCAATCAGTACCGATTTTAAAAATATGGTTTACAAAGGAGTGGGGTATCGTTGGTTCGATAGCCAGAAATTAACTCCTGAATTTGCATTTGGAGCAGGAATCAGTTATACCACTTTTGAGTATTCTAATATTAAAATCAATAAACCAAAAGCTAAAGTTGGTGAGTTAATTGAAGTTTCTTTCGATTTAAAAAATGCCGGAAAAACAGTTGGGGAAGAAGTGGCTCAACTTTATCTTTCCACAGGAACTATTCTTCCTGCTTTGGCCATGCCAACTAAACAGTTGCGTGGGTTCCAAAAAGCTGCTTTAAACCCTGGCGAGACAAAAAGAATTACTTTAAAGTTAACTCCAGAAGAATTGTATGTCTATAATGAAAAAACCAATTCGTACCAAGTGCCACAAGGAGACTACATTGTCCAAGTGGGTGGAGCATCAGATCAATTACCCCTTAAAGCTTCGTTTACTTTGGCTGCAGCAAGCCCAAAACCAGACTTGCAAGTGGTCAATATTCGTACTATGCCAGTTTTTCCTAAAGAGGGAGAACCTGTTGTATTTATGGCTTCATTGATTAATAACGGAACAGGAGAAACAAAAATAGGTGATGATCATATTGTTCATTTTTATGTTGATGGCAAGGAGGTAGCAAATTATTATTCAAAATCAATCTCAATACCTGTTGGTGGAATGGAACAAACTTGCGCCCAAGGGTTAGATAACAAGAATTGGATAGCCACTGCAGGAAAATATACTATTACAGCCAAGGTTGAAGTGCCAAAAAGCAAAGATCTTATCAAAGAAAACAATAGCTGTGAAGGACAATTAAGTATTCCTAACGGTAAAGTGATTCCAACAGAAATTTCAAAATTTATACAATAACCAAGAATCGAAAAGTTACATGAAACAGTATTTTATCCTTTTATCTTTTATCCTTGCCGGTCTGTCATCAAATGCCCAGCAATCAGTGAGACCATTGTACAAAAATCCCAAAGCACCTATTGAAGATCGTATTAAAGATTTATTGTCACGAATGACCTTAGAAGATAAATGCAGACAAATTGATGTTTGGCATCCTAAGGTTGATCTAAGTAAAGCTACAGAATTAAAAAAAGCAGTTAGTAGTTTAGGAGATACCATAAAAAACGGAATAGGATTTTTACAATTTAAAGTTGAAATGAACAATGAGGACTATCGAGGACGGTTTAATGCCATTCAAAAATATTTTGTGGAAGAAACTAGGCTCGGAATTCCAGCAATTTCTAATGGCGAAGGCTGTCACGGTTTTGTAGGGAATGAGAATAAATCAACTGTTTTTCCGGTTTCAGCATCATTGGGGAGCACTTGGAATACAGAATTAATAGAATCTGTATTTGGGGCTGTAGCCAAAGAAATGCGTAGTTACGGCATCACACACGCTGCAACACCTGTAATAGATTTAATGCGTGATCCTCGTTTTGGAAGAGCTGACGAAATGTTGGGTGAAGACCCGTACCACGTAGCCCAGATGGGCATTGGGGCTGTATTTGGTTTGCAAGGTCATACTCCATTTATTGACGAAAACCACGTAATAGCTTGCGCCAAACATTTTTCTGGACATGGGCAGCCGGAAGCAGGAACCAATTTGGCTCCAGCCAATTTCTCCGAAAGAATTCTTCGCGAAAATCATTTCTATCCTTTTGAAATGGCGGTAAAAAAAGCAAATGTTCGCACCGTAATGGCTTCTTATAATGAAATAGACGGGATTCCTAATCACGCCAATAAATGGTTGCTCCAAGATGTACTTCGTGGCGAATGGGGTTTTACTGGATATGTGATTTCTGATTATGATGCTGTAAATAGAATGGTAACGCGTCAACATACATGTTTAGACAAAGCCGAAGCAGGAAAAAGAGCCATTTCTGCTGGAATGGATTTTGAATGTCCAAGCAACTGGAAAAACTACTGCTTTAGTGCTTTGCCAGCATTAATTAAATCAGGCGAAGTAAAAGTGGCTGACCTAGATTCATCAGTAACTCGTGTCTTGAGAAATAAATTTATGATGGGCTTGTTTGAGCAGCCTTACATAAAAACTGTTTCCGAAAAAATAAAATTGGAAGACCAGATTAAACACAGAAAAATTGCTTTACAAGCTGCAGAACAAGGAATGATTTTGTTGAAGAACAACAATAAAACCTTGCCGTTTAACGAAAATAAAATCAAACGATTGGCAATAATAGGACCGAATGCTGATGAGGTACATTACGGAACTTATGCTAACGATAAAACTCCAGGAACATCGATATTAAAGGGATTGTCTGAATTTGGAAAAGGAAAATTCGAAGTAGTTTTCTCCGAAGGCTATAAAATTTACGAAAACGATAGTACCATCACGGCGGTCGAAAAAACTCTAGAAGCAGAGAACAAGCGTATTCAAGACGCTGTAGCATTAGCCAGTACTTGTGACGCCGTATTAATGGTAATGGGAGGCAACGAATTGACTTGTCGTGAAGATTGGAAAAATCATTCTGGTGATTATTATGATTTAAATCCTATGGGAAGACAAGACGATTTAGCCAAAGCTATTTTTGCACTCAACAAACAAACTGCGGTTTTGTTAATCAACGGAAGACCTTTGGCGGTAAATTATTTGGCCGAAAATGCACCAGCACTTATTGAAGGTTGGTATTTAGGGCAGGAACAAGGTACTGCTGTGGCCAATGTTGTGTTTGGAAAAGTCAATCCATCGGGGAAACTTGCTGTAACTATTCCGCGTCATGTAGGACAATTGCCAGTCTATTACAATAGCAAACCATACGTACATGAAAGCCCTTATATTGATGGTGATTATTCGCCATTGTATCCTTTTGGATTTGGATTAAGCTACACTGAGTATAAATATGCCAACTTGAAATTGGATACCAAAAAAATAAATCCGAATCAACCGGTTACGGCAACTATTGAAGTGACTAATATAGGTGATAGAGATGGTGACGAGATTGTTCAACTTTATATTCGAGATAAAGTGAGTTCCGTTACTCGACCTATTCATGAATTAAAAGACTTTGCTCGTGTAGCTATCAAAAAAGGAGAGACAAAAACAATTTCATTTGTGATAACACCAGATAAATTACAGTTTTACGGTCTTGACATGAAGCGTATTGTTGAACCTGGAGAATTTGAAATTCAGATAGGAAAAAGTTCAAAGGAATATGTATCAGATGTATTTGAAGTAGTTAAGCAATGAAAACAGATTTAAAAAACGAAATATTAACAACAAAATAATTATTTAATGAATATACAATTAAGACGCTTATGTCTCTCATTTTTATTGATTCTTTTACCGTTTTTGGTAAAAGCACAAGAGAATAGTTTTAAAGTTGAAGCCAAGAAGAATCCAACATCTCCATACATCGCTTATGAAACTAGAACAATCAGTCAGCTACCTAATTTCAATGTAAATAAAGAAATTGCTACAAATATTTATGGTAGTAGATTAGATAAAAAAGTAACAGCAACTGGTTTTTTTAGGACTGAGTTTATTGATGGTCGTTGGTGGGTTGTTGATCCAGAAGGATATCTGAATATTTGTAGAGCAGTGAACAATATTCAACAAGGTAGAGGAATTGTTTCTAAGAATGCAATGGCTTCAAAATTTGGAAATAGTTCTAAGCTTTGGATGACCAAAACAATGGAATATTTAAATGAAATTGGTTTTTATGGCGCGGGTTCTTGGTCCGTAAATGAAGAAATTATTTCGAATCCAAGACAAAAAACGAATCCATTAGCATATACTATTATCTTGAATTGGATGAGTGGATATGGTAAAGGTCGTATTGTACAACTTTCTGGTCATATGGGGTATCCAAACGATTGTATTTTTGTCTTTGAAAAAGGATTTGCCGAATATTGTGACACTAAAGCGAAAGCTTTGGCTGTCAACAAAAATGATAAAAACCTTTTTGGGTATTTTACGGATAACGAATTGCCTTTTAAAGATTATGTTTTAACGGGTTACTTAAAGTTAGGGGATTTAGAACCTAAAAATGAAAATTATTTGGCCGCAAAGAAATGGTTAAAAGATAATAACTATACCGAAGCTGACGCTGCAAATATTGATGTGCAAAAAAGGTTTCTGGGCTATGTTGGAAAAACTTATTTTTCAATCGTATACAAAGCTTTAAAAAAATACGACCCCAATCACATGAGTCTTGGTCCAAGGGTAGATAAAGAAGATGCTCGTGCCAATGATTATTTTATGAAAGCCATTGGTCCTTATGTAGATATACTTGCGATAAATTATTATAGAGAGTGGACACCAAAAAGTGATTTTATGACTACTTGGGGAACCAACTTAAATAAGCCTTTCATGGTTACAGAGTTTTATACTAAAGGAGAAGATTCTGGTTTAGCAAATACTTCTGGAGCTGGTTGGATTGTAAAGACGCAATTAGAGCGAGGATATGAATATCAGAATTATACTTTGGCTTTACTAGAATCAAAGTATTGCGTAGGATGGCACTGGTTTAAATATATGGATAATGATCCTTCGATGCCTGGAGAACCATCAAATATTGATGGTAACAAAGGAATTATGAAAATTGATTATGAGCCATACATTCCATTGGTAAATCAAATGAAAGAACTTAATTTGAAGGTGTACAACTTGATTGATTATTTTGATAAATAGTATTTTAAAGGTATTAACAACCGAATTATGATGCACAAAAAAAGTATTACTTTCCTTATTAGTATTTTGTTTTTTGGAATTACAAAAATAAATGCTTTACCAATTCAAAAAGTTTGGGTGAAAGGAGGAACTATGCTTTACAATAAAAAACAGATTTCTGTTAATAGTTTTGAAATTTCAAAATATGAAATCACCAATGAACAATATTCCTTTTTCTTAAACGGAATAGAGGTAGGAGCTAATGGTGTTTTCAAAGAAATGCAATTAATAAATGTGGGTTCTATAGACTTGCAATTAGAATTCATAAATGGAAAATGGGAACCTAAACTAGGCTTTGAAAATTATCCGATGGTTATGGTTAATTATTATGGAGCATCTCAATTTTGTAAATGGATAGGGGGTATTTTGCCATCGGAATCAGAATGGATTTATGCTGCAAAAGGCGGAATTAAAAACAAAGATTTTGTTTATGCAGGTGCCAATGATTTAGATAAAGTTGGCTGGTATAAAGTAAATAGTAACAAGCATTCCCATCCTGTGGGAGAAAAGAAACCAAATGCTTTAGGTATTTATGATATGAGTGGTAATGCCTGGGAATGGTGTAGAAATGATAGCCTAAAATCAGCTAGTGATTTTTGTATTCATATGGGGGGAAGTTGGTTTGCAGGAGAGCAGCCCTCATCAATTGCGGCCCACTATGGCAATACGCCGATGCATTTTAGTAACAGTGTTGGTTTTAGGGTAGTTTTTACAGCGACTTCTTTAATAAGTGATCAAAATTTCTTCAAAAATTATACTGGAAAACCATGGAATAATAAACCACAACAAATACCGGGTAAAGTACAATGTGAATCGTATGATTTGGGCGGTGAGGGAATTGCATTTCATGATAGTGATACTATAAATAGTGGAAGCGGGAATTTGAATCCAGCTGACGGTACCTTTTTGAACGAATTTAGAATACATGAAGCAGTAGATATTTCTTATACTAAATCTGGAGCAATAGATAATAGTCCGTATAATTTGGTGGAGCCTACTATGGGGGAATTATATGCAGGATGGTTGATACCAGGAGAATGGATTAATTATACCATAAATGTAAATAAAACAGGATTTTATACTGTAGGATTAATGTATACCGCAAGTGGAGTTGGAGGAATTTCATTAATGTTAGATGGTAAAGAATTCGTTGCTGAGATAATAATACCTTCTACTAAACATGATAAAGAGAAAATTGATTGGAGGCAATGGCATCATTGGAATCGTTTAGATTCATTGGCTACATTTAAACTAAAAAAAGGCAAGCATGTTCTAACTCTAAAAACTATTTACAACGGTAATATGAACTATGATTATCTAAATTTTAAATTAGTTGAATAAATACAAATTAGCTGTGCTACAGTTAACATAAAATAGCATTTACTAGATTTTAGTTACATAAAAATATATGATTATGAATAGAATACAATTAGGATTGATGGTGGTACTAACACCATTATTAATTATGGCACAAAAAACAAAGCCGTTATATAAGGACAATAAAGCTCCTTTAGAAAAAAGAGTTGAGGATTTGTTACAAAGAATGACTTTAGAAGAAAAAATTCTTCAAACCAATCAATGGACTTATGGGAAAAATGCCAATGAAAATAATATTGAATCCATTCAAAAAGGAGTCCGACCTGAAATTGGATCACTGATTTATAGAAGTATTAGTCCGGTATATCGCAATCAGATAATGCGTAAAGCCATGGAAGATTCTCGCTTGGGAATTCCAATATTGATGGGCTTTGACGTAATTCATGGTTATCGCACAATTTATCCTATACCATTGGCACAAGCTTGTTCATGGAATCAAGAATTAGTTAAAAAAGCTGCAGCCGTTGCAGCCAAAGAGTCGAGATTATCAGGAGTTGATTGGACTTTCTCACCTATGGTTGATGTAGCTCGTGATCCTCGTTGGGGAAGAGTTGCTGAGGGGTATGGAGAAGATCCTTATGCTAATTCTGTTTTTTGTGTAGCGACTGTTAATGGTTACCAGGGTAAAAATTTATCAGATCCTTTTTCGATTGCAGCTTGTTTGAAGCATTATATTGGATATAGTTTATCTGAAGGAGGACGTGATTATCATTCTAGTGACGTGTCTGCACAAACACTTTGGGAAACCTTTATGCCACCATTTCATGCTGGTGTAAAAGCAGGTGCAGCAACTTTGATGAGTGCTTTTAATGATATTAGTGGTGTTCCAGCATCGGCAAATCATTATACACTTACGGAAGTTTTAAAAGAACGTTGGAAACACGATGGTTTTGTAGTTTCAGATTGGGGGTCTATTGAAAATTTGATTCCACAGGGAGTTGCAAAAGATAGAAAAGAAGCCACTCTAAAATCCTTTTTGGCTGGTGTTGAAATGGATATGGTTGACAATGTTTATGTAGAGAATTTAGCTCAATTGGTAAAAGAGAAAAAAATCCCTGAAAGCAAAATTGACGATGCAGTACGAAGAATATTACGCTTAAAATTCAGATTAGGATTGTTTGATAATCCATACGTTCAAGAACTTTCGGAAAAAGATAGATACTACCAACCTGAAAGTATGGCTGTAGCTCAACAATTAGCAGAAGAGTCAATGGTTTTGTTAAAAAACAGTAATCAGATATTACCATTATCGAGTGATGTTAAACAAATTGCATTAATTGGCCCCATGGTGAAAGATCAAATCAATATGATGGGTTCTTGGGAAGGTCAAGGAATTGAAAGTTCAGTAGAAACTATTTTTGAAGGTTTTACAAAAGAATTTTCGTCAAAAGCTGTTATTAATTATGCAAAGGGCTGTGAGTTTGATGGAACTGATGAAAAAGGTTTTGCAGAGGCAGTAGCCATGGCACAAAAATCGGATGTGGTTGTTTTATGTATGGGAGAAATGAAAAAATGGAGTGGAGAAAACACTTCACGTTCTTCAATAGGTTTACCAATGATCCAACATAAATTATTAGCCGAATTGAAAAAAACAGGAAAAAAAATTATTCTTGTTTTGTCTAATGGAAGACCTCTTGAATTAGGTGATTTAGAATCTCTTTCGGATGCTATTATTGAAATTTGGCAACCTGGAATTGCTGGTGGAACCCCATTGGCAGGAATTGTTTCAGGACGTTTAAACCCCTCTGGAAAATTAGCCATTACTTTTCCTTTAGCGACTGGTCAGATACCTATTTATTATAGTATGCGTCAACCTGCAAGACCTAAAATAGGTGGGTATAAAGATATTTCTAATGAGCCTAAATATTGGTTTGGTCACGGTTTGAGTTATGCTAATTTCTCTTATGGAACTGTAAAAATATCTTCAGATAAAATAGATAAAAAATCTAATTTGATTGCCGAAGTTGAAGTAACCAATACTAGTAATCGTTCAGGAAAAGAAACAGTTTTTTGGTATATTTCTGATCCTGTTGCCTCTATTTCAAGACCAATGAAAGAATTAAAGTTTTTTGAAAAATTAGAATTAAAGGCTGGTGAAAAAAAGGTGTTTAAATTTGAAATTAATCCTGAACGTGATTTAAGTTTTCCTGATACAAACGGAAAGATGCATTTAGAAACAGGTGATTTTTATTTAACGATTAACGACCAGCGTGTAAAATTTGAGTTAATCGAATAATAAATAGTAATAGTATATTAAAATAAAGTTCTGAAAAATTCCATGGATTGTAATTGAATTAATAATGTATTTATAAATATAATGAAAACAAAAAAAATAGTCTGGTTTAGTTTGTTCCTTTTGATAGTTATGTCTTCCGCTTTTTCTCAGGAAAAATGGGAAATGTTATTCAATGGGAAAGACTTTAAGGGATGGTCTAAAATAGGTGGTAAAGCTGAATATGTTATTAAAGATGGAGCTATCATAGGAATCTCTAAAGCAGGAACTCCAAACACTTTTTTAGCTACGAATAAAAAATATGGGGATTTTATTTTAGAATTGGAATACAAAGTAGAAGAAGGTTTGAATTCAGGAATTCAATTTCGTAGCCAATCTAGAAAAGAATATAAAGACGGTCGAGTTCACGGCTATCAATTTGAGATTGATCCTTCATCTAGGGCATGGAGCGGAGGGATATATGATGAAGCGCGTCGTGGATGGATATATCCAATGGAAAAAAATCCTCAAGCTAAGGTTGCTTATAAACCATCGCAATGGAATCATGTTCGTATTGAAGCTATTGGAACATCTGTAAGAACTTGGTTAAATGGAATTCTATGTGCCAGTATTTTAGATAATTTACCCGAAGCTTCAAATGGATTTATTGCTTTACAAGTTCATGAAATATATAAGGCAGAGGATGAGGGTAAGACGGTACAATGGAAGGATATTAAAATCTGTACCACTCATTTGGAATCAGTTAAAACTCCTGCAGAGGAAACCGTTTATCAAGCTAATTGCATTGATAATACGATTTCCCCAATGGAAGAAAAACAAGGTTGGAAGTTGTTATGGGACGGTAAAACCACTGCTGGTTGGAGAGCGGCCAAAGGAACAACTTTCCCCTCTGGCGGTTGGGCTATAGAAAATGGCATGCTAAAGGTTTTGAATGCTGCTGGAGCTGAATCTGCTAATGGTGGTGATATTGTTACCATTAAAAAATATAAAAACTTTGAACTTACGGTTGATTTTAAAATAACTGATGGAGCTAATAGCGGTATCAAATATTTTGTAGACACTAATATAAATAAGGGTGAAGGCTCATCAATTGGTTGTGAATTTCAAATTTTAGATGATAAAAAACATCCTGATGCCAAAATGGGGGTAAACGGAAACCGAACTTTAGGATCTCTTTATGATTTAATTACAGCATCATCGGATAAATTTTTCCGAAAATCAGATTTTAATACCGCTCGCATAGTTGTAAACGGCAGTAAAGTGACACACTATTTAAATGATAAAATTGTCGTACAATATGAGCGAGGTACCCAAATGTGGAGGGCTTTGGTAGCCTACAGTAAATACGCAAAATATCCTAATTTTGGAGAATTGGAAGAAGGTAATATTTTGTTACAGGATCATGGTAATGAAGTTATTTTTAAAAATATTAAGATTAAAGAATTATAGCTAAAATGGGGCTTGTAAATGTGTAAAGCTTTTTTACAAAAACACACATTGTTCGAAAACACATTTAAACCATCTCTGGAGTATAAACTTATATTTTGGAGGTGGTTTTTATTTTGAGCATTATTTCACGCCAAATTTCAATAAACGGAACGGTTAATATTCTGCTGTTTCAGACATTTATTTATTGTTTCATTAACAAATAATAATTGTATCAAATGTTTTGTAATTTCACCCAAATAAGAGAAAATGATAATTCGTCAAATAAATTATTTTTTTATTCTATTTAATATAATTTAAAATGTGTTTTTTTCTTTAATTGGTTATTTTTCAACTGTTAAATAAGGGGGTTACAGCTTTAAAAACATTAGCACCCCTTAAAACGGATATATTACTCCCGTACTATTATTTATAATAAATGAATTTTGTGAAGTAAATCATTTACTGGTTTATTGAACTAACCCAAAAAATATTAACTAAAAATTTTAACAATGAAAAACAACAAAAATGCAACCATGCTTTTTCTTAGAGGTAACTTTTTAAGAGTAAGCCTAATTTTATTTCTGTTTATCTGTTTTCAGAATCTTAGTGCGCAAAGCAGCATTATTTCGGGAAAGGTGACAGACGATACCGGTTTTCCTTTGCCTGGTGTAAATGTCCTTATTAAAGGAACTGCTAAAGGAGTTCAGACAGATTTTGATGGTAGGTTTAAGATCGAGGCAACACCAAAAAGCATATTAGTTATCTCTTATATTGGAATGAATGACATTACAATTGCAGTAGGGGATAAAAAGAATTTGGATGTAGTACTTAAACCAAGTTCTAAAGAATTAGAAGAGGTTGTAATAGTAGGTTATGGAACCAGAAAAAAAAGTGATCTTATAGCTTCTGTCACTTCTGTAGATCCAAAAAATATGCTTAAAGTGGCCACATCAAATGTCGCCGAAATGTTAAGAGGTAAAGCAGCAGGGGTAACAGTTACTTTAAACAATGGTGGTCCACTAGGGGATTCTAAGATAGTATTAAGAGGTCAAAACTCTTTAAATGGTGATAAAACGGCTGCATATGTAATTGTGGATGGGGTTCCTGCTGGCGCAATTAATGATATTAACCCAAATGATATTGAGTCTCTAGAGGTTTTAAAAGATGCTGCAGCTTTAGCTATTTATGGTGCAAGAGGTGCTAATGGAGTTATTTTAATTACTACAAAAAGAGGAAAAACAGGAGTACCTACTATTTCTTACAGTGGTGCATTAGGAGTTCAAAACTATAATAGAAACTTTGATATTTATAGTGGTGATGAGTTTGCTCAATTAAAAAGGGAAGCTGTAAGAACTAATAATGGAGGTGTATATTTACCAGATGATCAAGTTTTTTCTGATTTAGAATTAGAAAGTATACAAACAGGTAAATATATTGATTGGGAAAAATTAATTTTACGTACAGGTATAACTCATGATCATCAATTAAGTATTTCATCAGGTACTGAGAACACAAAAGTCTTTACTAGTTTTGGTTTTTATCAAAACGAGGGATTGATTCCAAATTCTGCAGGAACTAGAGTTTCTGGAAGATTTAATATCGATCAAAAGATAAATAAATGGTTAAAAGTTGGTGTTAATACTTCTATGCAATTTTCCAGAACTGACGGTCCTAATGTAGGAGGTATTTTACTTACTGCAATCACAACTTCACCTTTAGGAAAAGTATATAATGATGATGGTAGTTTACGTTATTTACCAGGTGGTTTTTCGGAAAACAAAAATCCTTTAATTGACCTGCAAGAGACCAATACAAGAGGTGATAGTAGAAATGATATTGTTAATATTTTTGCTGATCTTACACTTTTTAAAGGTTTTAATTTTAGAGTAAATGCGAGTAGAAGATCTTGGAATAATAAACAAAGAAGTTACAATACAGCAAATTCTATTTCAGGGATTATAAATGGAGGTACAGGAAGTGGTTTTATTTATTTCCAAGATAATGAAGAATGGCAATTAGAAAATATTATTACTTACAAGCCTCAATTTGATTCGAATAAGCATAATTTAGATTTTACTGCAGTACAGTCTTCATCTGAAAATAAGTATTCAAATTTTAGAAATTCAGCATCTCAAATACCTAATGATATTCTTGGAATTAATGGTCTAGCATCTGCTCTTATTAATGTACCTACTATTTCTGAATCAAGAACTGGATTAGTTTCGTTTGCAGCTAGAGCTGAATATGGTTATGATTCTAGATATTATATGTCACTTTCGGCTAGAGCTGATGGATCAACAAAATTTGGCGTGAATAATAAGTGGGGTTATTTTCCTGCGGTTGGGCTAAGCTGGAATGCACATAACGAGAGCTTTTTGAAGAATTTATCGTTTATTAATAAATTAAAATTCAGTTCTAGTTATGGAAGTATTGGTAACCAAACGATTGATGCAGGAGGTACTTTAACTTCTGGTTTTTCAAGAGATTATATTTTAGGAGGTCAGCAAGTATCAGGTATTATACCTGGTGATCAATTAGCTAATCCAGATTTAAAATGGGAAACGACTACTACATTGAATGTTAAAATGGATTTTGGATTTCTATCTAACAGAATCAATGGTACTGTTGAATGGTATGATGGTAGAACTAGAGATTTATTACAAAGCGAAGCTTTACCTACAGGTTTAGGTTATACATATAAATTAGTTAATAAAGGAGAATTACAAAATACAGGTATTGAGGCAAGTTTAAATTTAGGCCTAGTGAGATCTAAAGATTTTAAAATGGATTTAGGTTTGATATTTACCAAAAACACCAATAAATTACTTAGTTTAGGTTTAAATCCTGATGGAACACCAGTAAGTGATAATTTAAATCAGAAGTGGTTTGTTGGAAAATCACTGGGTGGTTATTACCAACGAATGGGAATTGGTATTTATCAAATAGGGGAAGATATTGTAAATTCAGCTCAGCCTAATGCTTTGCCAGGAGATATTAAGCAATTAGATGTTAATGGTGATGGTATTATTAATGATACTTTTGATCGTGTATTTACACCGGGTGTAGAAAATTGGTACGGAACGGTAAGTTTAAATATGGATTATAAAGGGTTTGATTTCTCTACTGATTTAAACATTGTTGAAGGTCGTACTAGATATAATAATTTTCTTGTAGGATATAGTGAAGGTGGTTCTTTAAGAGGTATAAAGAATGGTATTAAACAAGATTATTGGACTCCTGAGAACCCAGGCGGTAATTTTCCTAGACCATCTGAAGCTAATGATCCACAAAATTTGTATACTCTAGCTTTACAAGACGCTTCTTATGTGCGTTTACAAAATGTTTCTTTGGGTTATTCTTTGCCCAAAACTGCATTAGAAGCAATTGGACTTAATAAATTTAGGATTTATGTAACAGGTAATAACTTGTATACATGGACAGATTTTCAATCTTTTAGTCCTGAGAAAAACCCTACTGATTACCCAGAAGCAGTGAATTTTGTTATGGGATTACAATTAGGTTTTTAATAATATATTAATCGTTTTAAATTAAATATGATGAAAAAAAGTTCATTTAAAATATATGTATTGACACTACTTGTTTCAATAATAAGTGTGTCTTGCCAGGATTTTTTGGAGGATAAAATTTTAGATAAAGTATCTGAAGATGCTATTTATTCAACAATTGATGGTTTAGAAGTAGGTGTTAATGGTTTATATAATAGATATCGTAACTATAATGCACCTGCAGGAGAAAATAATCCTTTAAGAGCACAGTTGTTTTTTATGGCAGCAGATGATTTAGGACAGTTTAGAACCTATCAAACACCTTATCAGCTCTCAAGTCATACACCAGCAGCTTTTCCAGATTTTAAATGGGTAGAGGGTTATAAATTAATAGAGAAATGTAACGCTATTATCCAAGGCTCTGAAAATATTGCTGTTAATGGGGCTGATTTAACCCGTATGAATCGTATAGTTGCTCAAGCTAGAGTGATGCGTGCTGAAATTTATCTAGACCTTATCAGGATGTATGATAACATTCTTTTAGATACTACAGCGACCACTCCAGAAAATGCTAATGACCCAATTGATTATTCAGTTGCAGATCCTGTTGCGGTGTTTGCAGTAATTGATGCAGATTTAGATTTTGCGATAGCAAACTTAAATTATTCTGAAGATTATGGTAGATATAATAGATCAGTTGCAAGACACCTTAAAGGGAAGAGTGCTATGTGGCAAGCTCAGTATTTGCCTCGTACAGGTATTACTTCTATTAATGTCTCTGCTAAATACCAAGAAGCAGCGGATCAGTTTGATAAAGTAATCACTGAAAGTGGTAGAACTTTGGTTCCTATTTCTCAAGTTTTCGGACAAGACTTAAATCATAGTGAGATGTTATTTACAATAGTCAGAGACGAACTTTTAGGTTCTACAGGTGCAGGTGATAATTTACCTGGTGGAGCTGGAACTTGGATTGGTGCCGTTTTTACCAATAGATTATATGAAGATAGTCACAAATATTTTATACATGCTGTAGAGGATGGTGGTGAAGCCTTAGGTTGGGCTTATCCAAATGATTACTTACAAGAATTGTATGGTACTCTTGTAATTCCAGATCCAGCGAAACCTTGGGGTAGACATATTATTACTAATGATTTAAGATATACTAACTATTTTTACCCAGAAACGTATGTTGCTAATAATCCAACATCAGCAAAATTTGGACAAGTAATACCGGTTACTGACTATGATGATCAAATAAGGAGATACCATTTTAGTTCTAAGAAATTTTTCGATGCAGAAAAAGGAGAAAGATCAAATGATAGCTGGAAAGATTACCCAATGTACCGTCTGGCTGAAACCTTTTTATTAGGTGCTGAAGCACATAGTAATCTTGGGCATACTGCTTTAGCTTTAGAGTATATGAACAAAGTAAGACGTAGAGCGTACGGATTGCCTTACAATACGCCTAACGCTACTGTAGATTTTACATCTTGGACTTTAGATACTTATTTAGACGAATCTGCACGTGAGCTTAACTTAGAAAGAAATCGTTGGTTCTTATTAAAAAGATTGGGAATATTAGTAGAAAGACAAAATTTACATTACAGATTTGGGGCAACTGCTGCTCAAGTTAAAACAAATGCATACCCAATGAAGGATTACATGGTAAGATGTCCAATACCACAAAGCCAAATTGATTTGATGAAAACATTTCCTCAAAATCCTGGTTATGAACAATAAGCTAGGTAGGTTTGTAGGGAAAACTGCATGATTTAGGTTGAGGTATTAATGATTAATTATGTTTGGTTTGTAGTTAGTTTTGTAATTGAGGTTAGATTTTTTTCTAACCTCTTTTATCTTATTTACGAATCAATTAATATTTATTTCTACTATACACTTAAACTTTTATACTTCGTTTGAGTTTTTCAAAGTTTTATTTTAAATAAACGTCTTATGATTAGTAAGAATTTATTTTATGGAGTGATTATTCTTATTATGAATATTTCATGCTCCATAAAACCTGTTGTGCCTTTTAGTATTGAAAAAAAAGATTTTTCTTTCAAAGAAAAAGTTGACATACCTAATGTACAAGGAATAAAAATTAGCCCTATTCTTGTGGGGAATAATCTTTGGTATAATAAAATTACTGACCAAGTTTGGGACTTAACAGCTCAATCAGGTGTTACCTCCATTCGTATAGGAGGGCATGCATATGATAATACTTTACCATCTAAATCAGAGTTGTTAAACTGGGTGAGACATATCCAAGCGATAGGAGCTGAACCGATTATGCAAGTTTCACAATATGCATCTCCAGAAGTAGCAGCAGAATTAGTCCGATATTTTAATGTAGAATTAGCTAGTGGTAAAGCCATTAAATACTGGAATATAGGTAATGAGCCTTGGTTGCAGAATAAAAAACCAGATCTATCTACTGTAGGGGCTATGGTAATGAATTATTTCAAACCGCGAGCTGCTGCTATGAAATCAATAGATTCTACAATTAAAATTTTTGGACCTGATTTTTGTTATTATATAGAAGAGGCTGTAGATGATTTATTTGGTGGAAAAAATGATATCTCAGATAAAGTTCCAGGTCAGTCTTATTATTATTGTGATGGAATTTCATGGCATCGTTATCCACAAGATACAAGTATAAATCTAGCTTACGAAGGGATAGAAGATTTTAAAAACGCGATTATTAAATGCAAATCTAGAGTTGATTTTGTAAATAAATTACACAGTCGGACCGGAGATAATGTATTAGGTTGGGGAATTGGTGAGTTTAATGGAAAGGGAGGTCCTCAAGTTCATACATGGGAAAATGGACAAATGTTTGGTGGAGTATTGGATTTATGTATGAAATATGGAGCAACTTATGCCACCACATGGAGTATGTTTGAAAATGACGGTAATAGAAAAGGAACCGATTTTAGTTCTATTGATGGAGAAAATATGATTCCTAGACCTAGCTATCGCCATATGCAAATGATTGCCCAAAACTTTAAAGGAATCTATGTAGATGGTAAGTCTTCATTGTCAGATATAATCACATTTGGTTCAGTAGATGGAACTACAATAAATGTGATGATTATGAATAGGGCTAATGTTCCTATCTCATTTAAATTACATTTAAATAAAACAGACATAACAAAAGGAAAAGTCAACTTAAATATTGATGCCAATAGTGCAAAAGTTTATGATGGGACTATAGAGCCATTAGCTACACATACCTATGTCTTTAAAAATAATGAAATTGTTAGACAAGTGTATACCAATCAACATTTCGTAAAAGGGCAATCTCCCGACAAATTTAAATTATAGTGAGATGTTTCTACAATATGCATTTTGCATTTAGGAAATGAATGCAATGTATTAAAATAAGTATTAATCTTTTTAAATTTAAAAAAATGAATAAAAAAAATATCTTTTTTGCCATGTTTATTATTTTGATAAATATTTCTTGTAGCAAAGATTCGTCAAATGATAATGAAAATACTCCTCCTAATACAGTTACAGGGATTAAAATATCACCTATGTTGGTAGGAAACAATGTTTGGTATAAGAATCCAACGAATCAAGTTTGGGATTTGACAGCTGCTTGTGGTGTTAAATCAATGCGTATTGGAGGAAATAATTATAATGGTACAATGCCTACCAAAGCTGAGTTATTGGACTGGGTAAAAAGAATTCAAACTATGGGGGCTGAACCAATTTTTCAAGTATCACAATTAGGTTCACCTGCTACTGCTGCTGATTATGTAAAATATTTTAATGTAGATTTGGCTAGTGGGAAGGCGATTAAGTATTGGAACATAGGAAATGAACCTTGGTTAAAGTTAAATCAACCTGCCACTTCAACTATGGGGGCTTCTGTTGAAGCATATTTTAAACCAATAGCGGCAGCAATGAAAGAAGTGGACCCAACAATTAAAATATACGGACCAGACGAATGTTATTATATGGAAGACGAAATGAATGATTTGTTTGGAGGTAAAAATAATATAGCAGGAAAAGTACCGGGTAAAAATTATTACTATTGTGATGGTTTGTCTTGGCATAGATACCCACAAGATGCGAGTATTGATTTAGCATATCAGGGTATTGAAGATTTTAAAGCTTCTATTGTTAAATGTAAAACCAAAATTGATGCGGTTAATAAACAATTAGGACGTACTGGAGATGATGCTTTAGGGTGGGCTCTTGGAGAATATAATGCTAAAGATGGTACTCTTGTGCATTCTTGGAAAAACGGACAAATGTTTGGCGGAGTATTAGATTTATGTATGAAATATGGAGCAACTTATGCTACTACATGGAGTATGTTTGAAAATGGTGGTAGTAGAGCAGGTACAGATTTTAGTTTTATTGATGGCGCAAATATGACACCAAGGCCAAGTTATCGTCATATGCAAATGATAGCCAAAAACTTTAAAGGTATCTATGCTGGAGGAAAATCATCTAAATATGACTTCATTACTTTTGGTTCTGTTGATGGTTCTACGATAAGTGTTATGATTATGAATCGGTCTAATACAGCTACCACATTTACATTGCATTTAAATAAAACAGCTACCACAGCTAATGGAAATGTCCAGTTAAATATTGATGCTAATAGTCCTATTGTTTATACTGGGGCTATCGAAGGACTGGCTACACATACCTATGTTTTTAAAAATAATGAAATAATTAGAACGGTATATACCAATCAACATTTCATTAACGAACAAGCTCCTGTTGAGTCTAAACTGTAGCTTATATTTATTAATATAATTTATGATTAAAGTTTCCTGAGAAAAAATGCCTTTTTGTATGGTTTTCTTAGTATTCTTATGTATAAAATTTTATTCAAATTTAATTTAAATGAACAAAACAATCACATTTTTAATTGTTTTTAGTCTTTTTTACTCAATTGGTTGGAGTCAAAAAGCAACTCCAAATGAAAAAGAAATAGAAAAGAAAGTTACCGAGTTGCTTTCTAAAATGACTATTGAAGAAAAAATAGGTCAGATGACTAATATCGCGGTGACTCTTTTTGAAATAAAAGGTCAGCCAGGAGTTTTTGATAAGGCTAAACTGAGAGAAGCTATTCAAAAGTATCATGTTGGGTCATTACAAAATATTCCAAATTCAGGTGCGCCTACCCAGATGAAATGGAGAGAAATAATGACCAGCATCAACAATGAAACCAATAAAACACGACTAAAAATCCCAATTTTATATGGAATTGATGCGATTCATGGAGCTAATTATACTGCGGAAGGAACTTTGTTTCCTCAAGAAATAGGATTAGCGGCAACTTTTAATACGGCAATTACTAAAAAAGGAGCGCAAATCTCAGCTTATGAAACTAGAGCATCTTCTATTCCTTGGGTTTTTTCGCCAGATTTAGATTTACCTCGTAGTCCTTCTTGGTCTAGGATTTGGGAATCTTTTGGCGAGGATTCTTATTTGACTACTCAAATGGGATTAGCAATGGTTGAAGGATTTGAAGGAAACGATGTAGGTTCAAAATATCAAGTAGGAACTTGTTTGAAACATTTTATAGGATATGGAAGTACAACAACTGGTAAGGATAGAACTCCTAGTATAATTCCCGAGCGTGTTTTAAGACAATATGACTTACCTATTTATGAAGCCGCTATTAAAGCTGGTGCTAAAAGTATAATGGTAAGCTCTGGGGAAATTAATGGAACTCCAGTTCATGCTAGCAAAGAATTACTTACTGACTTGTTAAAAAACGAATTAGGTTTTAAAGGTGTTGTAATTACGGATTGGAAAGATATTATATACCTACACACGCGTCACAAAGTAGCTGAGACCAATAGAGAAGCCGTTAAAATGGCAGTAATTGCAGGCATAGATGTTAGTATGGTCCCTGACAACTATACTTTTTATGATGATTTACTAGATTTAGTAAAAAAAGGAGAAGTACCAATGTCAAGAATTGACGATGCTGTTAGTCGTGTTCTAAGAATGAAAATGCAATTGAATTTATTCAATAATAACGTTGCTGATCCTAAAGATTATCCCAAATTTGCTTCTCAAGAATTTATAGATGAAGCATATAATGCTGCATCGGAATCAATCACTTTGTTGAAGAATAAATATAATATTCTTCCACTGGATAAGTCAGAAAAAATATTAGTTACAGGTCCTACGGCTAACAGCATGAAATATTTGAATGGTGGTTGGACTTACAATTGGCAAGGAGATTTATCAGATCGCTTTGCTTCAAACAAAATGACCATTCTAGAAGCCATTCAGGATAAAGTAGGTAAAGAAAAAGTATTGTATACTGCGGGTACAGATCTTGAAAAAGAAGATGAGAACGAAATTCAAAAAGCAGTTGCATTAGCTAAAGATGCTTCGAAAATTGTTTTATGTTTAGGAGAGAAAAATTATACAGAAACTCCTGGAGATATTAGTAGCTTGTATATCAGTAGTTCGCAAATAAAATTAGCATTAGCCCTTTCTAAATTAGGTAAACCTATAGTTTTGGTTTTGAATGAGGGAAGACCTAGATTAATTAGTGATTTTGAAGACAAAATGGATGCAATTGTACAATGTTATTTGCCAGGAAATGAAGGAGGAAGGGCATTAGTAGATATTCTTTACGGGGATGTAAATCCTAGTGGAAGATTGCCTTATAATTATCCTAGATATTCTAATTCTTTAGAAAAATACAATAGAAAATATACAGAGAGTTTAGGTGAAGAGGAGCAAAATGACGATGCAAAATATGAGAAAAGTTACAATCCTCAGTTCGAGTTTGGAACTGGACTTTCGTACACTACTTTTACGTATTCCAACCTTAAAATTGATAAACTGGAAATAAATGATAGTGATTCAATAAGAGTTACAGTTGATGTTAAAAATACGGGGACAAAAGCAGGTAAAGAAGCTGTTTTACTTTATTTGACGGATCTTTATGCTAGCATTACTCCAGAAGTAAAGGCTTTGAAACGATTTGAAAAGATTAGTTTAATGCCAAACGAAACCAAAACGGTTAGCTTTGTTTTGCATCCAAAGGATTTGCAATTTGTAAATAACGAATTGAAATGGGTTGCTGAAAAAGGAATTTTTAGAATACAAATTTCAGATTTAAAACAAGAATTTTTATTGAAGTAATCTTTTTACATTAATATTTAAATAGACCATCGCATTTTTTTTTGATCCGCAACCAATTAGTGTATTTTTTGGTTGTGGTCAATTGCGATGGTTTTTTATTGGAACTAATTATTACAATAGTTATATATATAGAAGTCGTTTCTTTCTTAATTTCAGTGGTAATGAGTATAATTTTAGTTGATTTTTATTTAAAAGAAAGTAGTCTGTATATCACAATAGAATAAACACTATTTGTTGGGTAGTATTTGCTTGTATTTTAATATGCAGGACAATGATTGATAGGGTTATGGTTTTACCATTATAATTTTATGATTTTAGTTTTTATAATGAATGTTTATTAGGGAAATAGTCTGCAATAGTGTTGATTACGAACGAATCTCCCCCCCAAAAGAGATAAAAAACGCCCTATTAGACAATGGGAAATTTTGATCTTTGTTTGGAATTTATACTATTAACCATTAAAAATTAATTAATCATGATTTTAAAAAAACTAACTAAATGTAAAATGCATTATTTTTTTGCATTACTTTTTGCTTCTGTTACTTTGCTTTCTTGTGAAGGAGAAACTAAAGATGAATTGGTTCTATTTGAACCGGGGACAATAAATCCAACTGCTTCAAAAACGGCTATATTGAATCATCAAACGATTGATTTTTCTAGTAATGCTACTAAGGTTCAATCATTATCCTGGAAATTCCCAGGAGGTACACCTTCAACATCATCTAGCGAAGATGTTACTGTACAATATAATAGTGGAGGTACTTTCGTTGCTACGTTAGAAGTAAAACACATTGACAATACAATTGAGATACAAACATTTTCTATTACGGTATCAGCTCCACCTATACCACCTATGCCGACTATAACTGGATTAGGTATTTATACCGAACGTACTACTACTGAATCTAATCCTGGGCTTGCACCTACAAATAATGGTAATTGCGAAGTTACAGAAGTAGATATTAATACGCATCATGGTAACAAAACTTTGTTTTATCACTATGTTCCTACGAGCCTTACGTCTGGATTTGGTTTGTCTCACATGGATCTTTCAACAAAACCTTTTAACGTTTCAGCATATTCATATTTAAATATTTCATTAAAGTCTTCAACTTCAAGAAATGTTAGAGTTCGTTTGAATACCAATTCTGGAAATTATTGGGTAGTTTTAAAACCATCTGCTCCTTTATATGGAATGCTTTGGGATGGCGTTTGGCATGAACTTAAAATCCCTTTTTCAGCTCTTTTAAAAGATGGAATCGGCGCTGCACTTTCAGCTACTCCTGCTGCACTACAATCTGTTAATCAATTTACAATGAGAACAGATGATGGTGATTATTCGACAACTGCGAATTCATGGGATTTTTATGTAGATGATATTTATTTAACTACAAATTAATCGCTTACGTTAAAACATTTGTAATAGTCTATTCTAGTATTGACAAACTTCAATTGCCTTAGTAGAATAGACTATTGAAACTAAAAAAATAAAGGTTAAAGATAATTAAAACGTGTTTAATGTAACAACAATTAATTGTCTAAGACCTTTATTAGTTTGAAATAGATTGTTTTATTTCGATATTTTAGTAGTCTTCAAGTTATTTTAACTAGTCTTGGCTAGCATAATTTTTATTACTGTGGATTTATTTTCTAAATAATGTAGCAGAGTGTAGGTGGTTTTTTTTAGCAAATATTTTAAATGCTTCTGAACTTTCTTATTCAGCATCAAATTAATTTTAAAAACAAAAAAATGAATAAAATAATAACGATTGTTTTAATAGCAATTTTTTTTTCATGTAGTGATTCTAATAGTCAGTCAAATAAAAATTCTGTTTCAACAGCAAATACAGGTCTTAGAGCCTACGGTAAAAGAATTGTAAATAGTTCAAATCAAACCGTACTGTTAAAAGGGGTTAATCTTGGTCAATGGTTAGTTATGGAAGGATTTATGTCTGGAAGCAATGGTAATATGAGCCAATCAGACATGAAAAGAAAATTATACACTTCAGGAAAAACAAGGGAACAAATTGAAACCTATTTTGAACAATACCGAGCCAACTTTATAACAAAGGCAGATATCGATTTTATTGCTTCAAAAGGCTTTAATTGTATTCGTGTGCCTTTGCATTATGAATTGTTTTTGACTCGTACACAAAGAGAGAAACGTTTGGATGTTATATATGCAAATGGTTCTGCTAAAGAAATGGCCTATACTGCTTATAAAAACAATCTGAAAGCATGGGTTGACAATAATAGCTTAGCAACTTCTTCTGATGTTGATGGATTTAAGATTATTGATAATCTTGTTTCATGGTGTAAATCTAATAATATTTATATTATTCTAGATATGCATGTAGTACCGGGGACGGTAGGTGATCAGGGAGTTATTACAGATGAAATGATGGTTGATTTTGAATATGGCGGTCGAGATTATTTTAAAGATTCTAAAAATAGAGAAGCACTTTATAGAATTTGGGATAAAATATCGGAACGTTATGCAAATGAAAATACCATTTGTATGTATGATTTGATAAATGAACCGCATAACAAGCCATCTGGTACTTTGGTTGATCTTAGCAGTTCTGAAATGACAACTTTGAAAAATAGCTACAATACCATTATTAACTCAATTAGAGCAAATAATGATAATACTTTGATTCTATTAGAAGGTGGTGATTATGGAAATGATTATTTGTCAAGTGGTGTATCCATATACCCTTCTAATTTTGATAACCCTTCTAATTTGGTTTTTAATCTTCATAGGTATAGAGCAGACAATTCTAAGGCAGCTATAAATAGTGATACTGATAATTTAGTCCTACTTGGCTCCGCAGTAAGCTTTAGTAATACCCATAACGTACCCTTGTTTTGTGGAGAAACTGGTTTGGATAAAGATTATACCAGGCTTACCGAGAATCTAAAAAACATGAGCGAATTAGGTTTTGGATGGGCTTTATGGTCCCTTAAATCACATACAGACCGTAATAATCCGAGCTATGATAGCAATAGATTTCCATTAGATGTTGGTGGAAATGATATATGGGACGATTTGGCACAATGGGAAAACGGTACTTTATTCAATAATATAAAATTTGAAAATTGTGCGTTAAATCCAATGCCTGCATTTTGGGTAGCTATTGATCCAGTAAAATAAATTAAAATATGAAATACATATCCTATTTAGTGCTAGTAAGTACTATTGTAACTTTTTTTTCCTGCGAGATACATAAAAACAATGTTAATAGTTCAATTTCATTAAATGGAGATTGGCAAATCGCTGAAACAAGTCGTCCAGACAGTGTTCCTAGTTCATTTACTAGTAATATTCAAGTTCCGTCTTTTGTTGATTTGGCAAAACCAGCATTAGCAAAATTAAATTATCCGAATGATAAAACCCGTTATTTTTGGTATCATAAAACCTTTACTGTTAATCACGACAATGTAGATCTTGTAGAATTGGAATTAAGGAAAGTTAAATATGAAGCACATATTTATATTAATGGAAAAAAGGCAGGACAGCAAAATATTGCATTTTCATCAGGTAAATTCAATATTAAAGATTTTTTAAATAAAAGTGATACTCCAAACGAATTACTCATTAGAATAGGAACCAAAGAAAATTTTACAGATACTTTGATTAGTGGTGCCGATTTTGAGAAGAAAACTTTTTTTCCCGGGATCTATGATGATGTAAATCTGTTACTGAAAAAAGCACCATTTATAGAGCACTTGCAAATTGTTCCCAATATTGATAAAAATCAAGTTGAAGCTTATGTTGAAATTGGAAGATTGGAAAAAAAAGACCCTTTTAATGTTTCTTATGAAATAATAGAGCATGTAAGTAAACAAGTTATTGCAAAGGGTAAAAAAGAGTTTTTATCAGATTCAATTCAATTAGATATTCCTTTGGAGAATTATCAACTTTGGAGTCCTGAAAGTCCCTTTTTATACGAATTAAAATTGACTACAGACACAGACACCAAAACGACTCGATTTGGTATGCGTAGTTTTACAATTGACCAAGAAAAGAAACAATTTGTACTGAATAACAAGCCTTATTTTTTGTTAGGTACTAATGTGCCAATGTTTCGTTTCTTTGAAGATGCAAACAGAGGTTCAAAGCCTTGGGATGAGCAATGGGTACGTAAATTATTTACTCAATTTAAATCCATGAATTGGAATTCCTTTCGTTTTCATGTAGGACCTGCACCGGATTTTTGGTATGATTTAGCGGATGAAATGGGGCTGTTAATTCAAGATGAATATGCTGTTTGGTATGGCAAAGGAGGAGTAAATTCCCTTGATAAAAAGATTACTCCAAAACAATTAGCCATTGAATATGAACATTGGATGCGTGATCGTTGGAACCATCCCTCCATTGTAATTTGGGATGCACAAAATGAAACAGTATCCAAAATTACAGGTCCAGCATTAGAGATGGTTAGAGGTTTGGATAAATCGAATCGTCCATGGGATAATGGTTACTCAAGACCCATGCAAAAAACAGATATTATAGAAGCGCATCCGTATCTATTATATCCTTATCATCTTAAGGAGGCTAAAGTACCAGATGAGGGAATATTAAAAAAATTACTTGGTCAGGTGAGATTACCATCAAACGATCCCAATGAGCAAGATCCATCTGAAGACGGAAAACATTATGAAAATACAGTCATGTTAAATGAATACTGTTGGTTGTGGCTTAACAGAGATGGATCACCAACTACCCTGTCAGATAATGTGTATTCCTTATTGTTTAGTGAAGCTAAAACACCAGAGGCACGATTTACTGTGTATGCACAAACATTAGCAGCTTTAACTGAATATTGGCGAGCTCATAAAAAAGTGGCCGGTATTCATCATTTTGCGGGACTTACTTATTCACGTCCCACAGAACCACGAGGAGAAACTAGTGATGCTTTTAAAGATGTAGAAAGTTTAGAGTTCCAAGATGCCTTTGTAAAATATGTAAAACCTGCATTTAGTAAAGTAGGGATTATGGTTGATATCTGGGAAAAGGAATATCAAGTAGGTCAAAAACTAGAACTTCCTATTTATTTAATTAATGATTCGGATAGTATATGGAAAGGAGATGTGGCCATTTCTATTTATAAAGAGGATGAAAAAATAAACGACTTAGTCATTTCTTCTGAAAGTGAAAATTATAAAGTAAAAATCGAAAAAACGGCAATTGATTTACCAAAAACTAACGGTATATATCAATTGAGAGTCTCTTTAAAATATAATGGAGAAACGATTACATCCTACCGTATTTTGAATATTAAATAAATTTGTAGTTGAATTAATTGATTGTGTTTTTTTAAGTATTACATCTCTTTGGTGTTCGTAATAATTACATTTTTTTAAAATCTGCTGTAGTACAGTTGTTCGTATTACGGCAGGTTTTTTTATTTATATTTTTTATGCAATTTTTTTAATGTTAAATGTCAATGTATTGATTTGCAACGTCGAATTTTCATTAAGACCAAGACAAATATCATTATAAAAAGTTCTAGATGCTTTCTTCTCGAAAGACAGGTATTTTTTTGTTCCGTTTCTCATTGCAAAAAATACGATTATTGATATTAATATTTAATTGTACCAAACGGGTTTATTAATCAAATAAACCCCAAAAAAAAAATCTACTATTTTAAATTGGTAACATTAAATAATGTACTTCATCTAAAATAGTAGAATCCTATTAATCAATTGAATGTTATTCTATGGAGCCATCATTTTTGTTAAAATATTATTTGATGAAAAAGTGTAAGATATTTTATCAGCAGAATAGATAAGCCCAAACCAGCCACGATCATCCCAAACGGTAAACGACATATTATTAGCTAATGTAGTAGTTTTAATAGTACGATAGTATTCATGAACTACAGATGTATTTCTATCAGCAGAAGTCCTTCCTACGCCAAATTCTCCATAATTAATGGGTATCTCGATAAGTGCAGCGTGAGCGGCAACTTTATTAATTGCTGCTGCTATTGAACTAGCTCCAGGATATGCTGAATCAGATCCTGTTTGACCACAAAATGCCCATGGGTCATAGGTGTGAACTTGTATGGCAAGATATTTATCAGCTCCTAATCCAGGTAGACTTGATTTATTAGGGTATACTTCATCAATCATTCCTTGGTTTCCTTGTCCATTTGGTGATACCATTATAACACGAGTGGTGTTCGCTCCACCAGTAGCACGGATTGCATTATAACCTACTAGGTTGACTTTTCTTGTATAAGTGATTGCTTGAGTATTTGTTGGTAGTACATTTGTCCCCCATTGTCCCAAAGCACCTTCAGGTTCATTTAAAACTTCAAAAATCAATTTATTAGAATAGTTTTTAAAATAATTTGCAATGTCAGTCCAGATATTAGAAAATTTAGTGTCGTAAGCCGCAGATCCGTCGTAATTATCTTTTAGCCAATGTTCGTGATGGGTATTTATGACTACATATAAATTTTTACTTAGCGCATAATCAATGGCTGCTTTTAATTCTAGAAAACGGGAATGGGTATAATCCACTCTTCCCGTAGAAGTATTAGCAAGTGTGGATCCACTCACACTTTGTGCCCAGCTTACAGGTATTCTGATGTGTTTCATTCCTGCACCTACATAAAGGTCGATAATGGATTTAATAGACGCAATGGAAGTGGCATTAATACCATTTTCAAAAGTGTTTCCTAAATTAAAACCGGGGCCCATAGCCTTGATGATATTGGTTGCATATTCGCCCACTATTACATAAACAGATACAGAGGTAGTTGTTTTTGTGTTTTTACCATTATTATAGGCTGTTACTGTTACATTGTAAGTATTTGTTCCGGCAGTTGTAAAAGTATAGGTTAATTCACCATTTGGCATTGTTTGTGTTTTCCCGTCAACTTGGATTTGATAAGTTGTGGCGTTTGTTGCAGTGGCTTTGAATTTTACCATCCCGCTACCATTTCCATTTGGCTTATCGGTAGAGGTTCCTATAATTTCACTCGTGATTTTTAAATCGGAAGGTGCTGAACTCGGAATGTCCCCAGAGTCGTCTTTACTGCATGATAAGAGTAAGGCTACGAAGCCTAACAATAAATAAGAGATTTTTTTCATGATTTTTTCATTTTAAAATAACATTGTTTTAATTAATTTAGATCCACTCCTCGTAGAAATTTTGAATAGTAATTTTCATGCTTATTCCAATTAAAATGGAATGAATTATCGAAAATTCAGTAGTCAGGATTTTTTTTGTAATAAATAGGTTTGAGGGTAACTATAAATCCGTGCGCTTTTTTAAGAGCTATTCCAAAGTTATTTTGTTTTTTAAATTTATCGGACACTTCTATTTAGATAAGAACATTTGGTGTATCAAATAAGTACGTTTGTAGTATTCGTGATTTTGTCGGAATGTCCTTTTTCGACTTTGTCCAAAAAAAGGAGCTGTAAAAAGATGTTTTCTCGTCGTGTTTTAGAAATAGAATTGATTTTAAAAAAAATCTAATAAATTGATTTCGAATATTACGGTAGTATTTTGTTTGCATGACTATCAGGAAGGGGTGTATGCTGCATAGGGGGAATTCGTTTCGGCGAGTTAAAGCTGTTTTTTTTGAATAAATTCAAAAGTGGTACATCTAACCCCCTAAAGAAAAACTATAGAAGCCCAAATTACAGGTGGGTTTTACGAATTTTGCTATCATGATAATTATGAATTTTGTTGTATAAAATAAATTTAAAAAAATGAAAAAAATAATAATGCTGTTTTTTGGTCTTATGTTAACTTGGAGTTCAATAGCGCAAGAAGTTCCTCTGCTGTCTAATATTTCATCTAGAAATAACATTAGTTTGAATGGAAAATGGAATTATATCGTGGACCCTTTAGAAAATGGATATTTTGATTACAGATTGATGCCATTTGAAACAAATGGTTTTTTTGAAAATAAAACGTTTAAGGCTTCTGAATTACAAGAATATAATTTTGCAACTTCAGCAACTATGAATATTCCATCAGACTGGAATACTAAGGATGAAAAGTTGTTTTTCTATGAAGGTACAGTTTGGTTCAAAAAGGATTTTAAGTACACAAAATCAAATAATACAAAAGGGATTCTATATTTTGGAGCGATTAATTATGATGCAAAAGTATATGTTAACGGTAAATTTGTAGGTAGCCATGTTGGAGGTTATACTCCTTTCAATTTTGATGTTACGGATGTTTTGGTAGATGGAAACAATTTTGTCGTTGTTAAAGTAGACAATAAACGTCATAAAGATAATGTCCCAACAGTTAATATGGATTGGTGGAATTATGGTGGTATAACTCGTGATGTTGTTCTTTCTCAAGTTCCTGAAACTTATATTGAGGATTACCTGGTTCAAATTGATAAGAATGAAAAAGGTATTGTCTCTGGTTGGATTAAATTGAATTCTACTGTTGCAAATCAAAAGTTAACTTTACAAATACCAGAGTTAAAAATAAAGAAAGAAGTAATTACTGATTCAAACGGAATGGCATATTTTAAAGTAAAGGCTAAGCCGATTTTATGGATGCCACAATCGCCAAAATTATATGATGTTACATTCAGTAAGTCCGATGAAAATGTTACAGATAAAATTGGTTTTCGAACTATTGAAACTAAAGGAAAAGAAATTTGGTTAAATGGGAAGAAGGTTTTTTTAAGGGGGATTAGTATACATGAAGAGGCTCCATTTCGTCAAGGTAGGGCTTGGTCTAAAGAAGATGCAGTTACTTTATTAACTTGGGCAAAAGAGTTAGGTTGTAATTATGTTCGTCTTGCTCATTATCCTCATAATGAAACAATGGTTCGTGAAGCAGAAAGGATGGGATTAATGGTATGGTCAGAAGTACCTGTGTATTGGACTATTTCTTGGACAAATACCGATACATATAAGAATGCAGAAAGACAATTACATGATATGATTTATAGAGATAAAAATCGCTGTGCTGTTGTTATTTGGTCAATTGCTAATGAAACTCCACATGGAAATGATAGAGATATGTTCTTGAGTAAATTAGCTAAATATGCTCGTGAACAGGATAATACTCGTTTGATAAGCATGGCGATGGAGGTTACTAAAAGTCCGAATAATGTTAACAGACTTGAAGATAATATGAATCAATATGTTGATATCGTTAGTTTCAATCAGTATTTAGGTTGGTATAGAGGGACCAATGAATCGTGTAAATTAATGCAATGGGATATTCCTTATAATAAACCTGTAATAATAAGTGAGTTTGGAGGAGGAGCATTACAAGGTTTACATGGTGATAAAACGGAACGTTGGACTGAGGAATATCAAGAAGAATTGTATAAACAAAATACTGAAATGTTTGCTAGAATTGACGGTTTAGCAGGGGTTTCTCCTTGGATACTGGTTGATTTTAGATCGCCAAGACGTCAATTGCCAGGAATTCAAGATTTCTTTAATCGTAAAGGATTGATTTCTGATTCAGGAATTAAAAAGAAAGCTTTTTATGTTATGAAAGATTGGTATGATAAGAAGAAAGAAGAATATAAATAGTCCGTATTAATGTATGATAATACAACTCTTCAGGAAGATGTCTGATTAGACTTCAGTTATAAATGCATATACTGTTATTAACCAATTCTATCATAATTAACCAACCCAACCAATGAAAAAAATAACATTTATTATATCGTTTTTAGTTCTTTTTTTAATGTCCGCTAATGATTTAAAGGCACAAGTTATAAGCTCATATTTTATGGGGCAAAATGCATGGATGCCCTCTTTTAAATACAATGGTAAATTTGAAGTAGTAGCACCAAAACTTACGGATGCAGCCATCAAGATGATACGGATAGGAGGTACTAATTATAATAAAGTACCATCCGGAAATGATGGACTTACTTATTCGCAATATGATATTCTTATTAATTCTGTAAAAAGTACTGGTGCAGAGCCTATTGTACAAATTAGCCATTTTTTAACGTATCAGTCAGCTAAAAATTTAGTCTATTATTTAAATGTTACTAAAAATTATAATATTAAATATTTCTGTATTGGTAATGAACCAGATTTAGAAGGTGTGAGTTCGGCGGCTGTTAAAACCTATATTACGACTTTAGCTCCGGCTATCAGGGATATTACTGCCAGTGCCATCATTATGGGACCGGAATGTGCCTGGATGAATGGCGGTATTTATGGAAATATGTTAAATGATTTGTTAGGAGGGTCTCAGAATGTAGCTGGTAAAGATTCTAAAGGCCGCTATTATTTAGATATTATCACATATCATTCTTATGATAGGTATAGTATTACCGAGATGGAAGATAGAATTATAGCTTTAAAATCGTTGTTAACAAGCATTAATACAACGAGAACAGATAAACCTTTAGGCTGGGCACTTACAGAATTCAATACTACTTCTAATAATAGTCAAACAGCAGTCCCGGCAGACTTTAAAGTTTGGAGTATGTATGCGGGTCAGTTTTTTGCGCAAGTCTACGGACTTGGAATGAAATATGGAGCATTTACTGTTGATGCCTGGGCTACCCATGAACAAAGTGGAGCAAGAACAGGTACTGATTTGGGACTATTTGACGCTGAACCTAACTATGCAGGCAGATCCAATTATTATCATACAATGATGTTGGGAAAGTTTATAAAATACAATTATATGCCGACATCTACTAATAATGGAAATATTAAAGTTGTTTCAACTTATAGTACTACTACTTTTGGATATCAAGTGCTTCTGATGAATAACACTGCTACACAGTACAATACTACTGTAAGACTGAGTAATACAGCGGTTACTACTAATAGTACTGTGGTGGTTAAACTTTTGAACGGAACATTAGCAAAAGAATTTGTAACCTATGTAGAACCATATGGTACGCGATTATTAGTTTTTGATCAATACGGAAATCTTGTAGAAAACTGGAGGTATTGTAAAACTCAAAGCGATGCCAATACAGGTCCTGTTAAAGTTATAACTGCTAATAAATTAGTATTATCCAGTTCCGGTAAATCAGAGGTAAATAATGATATGCCAGATTCAAAAATAGGAGTTTACCCTAATCCTGTACAATTCAATAGTGATTTTTATATTAACTATGATTCCAATAGGGGTACTCAGGAAGTTATGATTTTTGATGCTTTAGGAAGGAAGGTATATTCTAAAAAAGCTTTTTCTGTCAGTCCGTTTAAAATAAGTTCAAACGGTGAATTTAAGCCAGGGATTTATTTCGTTAAGATAGGAAATCAACAAACTAAATTTCTAATTCAATAGTTGGAGGATTATTGATTTATAAACCTCAGAAGTCAAATCAAATTTCTTGTGAACAAGTTTGTACAATGACTTATTTGTTTTAAAAAGATCACATAACATTTAAAAAAAAATATAAGATAACAATTGTTTTATGAAAAAGATAAGTTATGTCTCGCTACTAATTGTTTTTATAAGTCATTTTTCTAATGCACAACATAAAGACGCTATATACAAAAAAGGCTGGATAGATTTTAATAAAAATGGAATCATGGATGTATATGAAAATCCAAAAGAGCCAATTGAAAAGCGAGTAAAGGATTTACTGTCTCAAATGAATTTGAATGAGAAATCATGTCAAATGGCTACTCTTTACGGATTTAAAAGAGTATTAAAAGATTCTTTACCAACTCCAAATTGGAAAAATGAAATTTGGAAAGATGGTATTGCAAATATTGATGAGCAATTAAATGGGGTAGGGCTTTTGACTTCAAAAGGAAGGAACACGGTTGTTTCTAAAAATCTTATTTATCCTTTTAGTAACCATGCTGAAGCTATAAATAAAACACAAAAATGGTTTGTGGAAGAAACTAGATTAGGTATTCCAGTTGATTTTACAAATGAAGGAATTCATGGTTTAAATCACACAAAAGCAACACCTCTTCCTGCCCCCATAGGAATTGGTTCTACTTGGAATAAAGATTTAGTTTTGAAAGCAGGCCAAATTGTGGGGAGAGAAGCCAAGGCATTAGGGTATACGAATGTTTATGCTCCAATTCTAGATTTAGCTAGAGATCCAAGATGGGGGCGTGTTTTGGAAACTTATGGTGAAGATCCTTTTTTAGTTGCAGCATTAGGGACTCAGATGGTAAATGGAATCCAGAGTCAAGGAGTAGCCTCAACACTTAAACATTATGCAGCATACAGTGTGCCTAAAGGCGGACGTGATGGAAATGTTCGAACGGACCCGCATATTAACCCACGTGAATTGCAGGAAATACATCTTTATCCTTTTAAAAAAGTAATACATGATGCTCAGCCCATGGGGGTTATGAGTAGTTATAATGATTGGAATGGAGAACCAATAACTGCTAGTCATTATTTCTTAACTGAGTTATTACGCTGGGAATTTGGATTTAACGGTTATGTAGTTAGTGATAGTGAAGCTGTTGAATTTATATATACTAAACATCAAGTTGCTACAACTTATGAGGATGCGGTAAGACAGACAATTGAGGCAGGATTAAATGTGAGAACTCATTTTACACCACCAAGTGATTATATTCTTCCTATTCGGAATTTGGTAAATCAAGGTAAATTATCAATGAAATTAATTGATGAAAGAGTAGCTGAAGTTTTGAGAGTCAAATTTAGATTGGGACTTTTTGATTCGCCCTATGTTGTTGATACTAAAGTTGCAGACAAAGTTGTAGGTGCAGATAAAAACGAAGATTTTATTCTTGATATTCAAAGACAATCTCTGGTTTTATTAAAAAATGAAGGGAATCTACTTCCATTAGATAAAAATAAAATAAAAAAAATACTGGTAACAGGACCGCTTGCTAACGAAGAAAATTATATGGTAAGCCGTTATGGTCCGCAAGAACTTGAAAACACGACTGTTCTAGAGGGCATAAAACAATTTTTAGGAAAAGATGTTATAGTAGATTATGCAAAAGGTTGTGATGTAGTTGATGCTAATTTTCCAGAAAGTGAATTAATCCATTTTCCATTATCAACAAAGGAACAAAGTGATATTGATGAAGCAGTGCGTCTGGCTAATGAAAATGATGTAATTGTTGTAGTATTAGGTGAAGATGAAAAAACTACTGGAGAGAGTAAATCAAGGAGTGGACTCGATTTACCTGGTCGTCAGCAACAATTATTAGAAGCACTATATGCTACTGGTAAACCTGTCGTTTTGGTGTTAATCAATGGGCAACCATTAACTATTAATTGGGCAAATAAATATGTTTCTTCTATTTTAGAAGCTTGGTTTCCAAGTCATTCTGGAGGTCAGGCTATAGCTGAAACCTTGTTTGGAGAATATAATCCAGGAGGAAAATTATCAGTGACTTTTCCTAAAACTATAGGGCAAATTGAATTTAATTTCCCTTATAAATTAGGATCTCATGCATCTCAAGGTAAAGAAGGACCTAATGGTTTTGGGAATACTAGAGTTAATGGTGCACTATATCCATTTGGGTACGGATTAAGTTATACTAGTTTTAGCTATGCTGATTTAAAAGTGTCTCCTACTAAATTAAATTCTCAGGCAGAAATTAAAGTTACTCTAAAAGTAACAAATACTGGAAAACGAGAAGGAGATGAAGTGGTGCAATTGTACTTAAGTGATAAAAATGCTAGCGTTGTTACATACGATTCTGTTTTGAGAGGCTTTGAAAGAGTGCATTTGAAACCAGGAGAAACAAAAACAGTGAACTTTATATTGCAACCTTCGGATCTAATGTTATTAGATAAAAATATGAAATGGACTGTTGAACCAGGAAATTTTGAAATAAAAATTGGATCTTCTTCTGAAGATATTAGATTAAAAGAATGTATTACTATTTTACCTTAAAAAATTTTTTTAAATGAAAAAAAAAAGAATTATCAATTTTGGTGAAATACTATTGAGACTCTCTCCTCCAAATTATTCAAATCTTTCAAAAACAAATTTTTTTCATGCTTATTATGGTGGCGCAGAAGCTAATGTTGCTGCATCTTTATCCATTTTTGGACATGAGAGCATTTTTGTAAGTGCTGTGCCTTTAAATGAACTAGGAGAAGGGGCATTAGGTGAATTAAGATTTCACGGAGTAAATCCTGTAGTTAAAAGGGAAGGAAATAGATTAGGTGTTTATTATTTTCAAGAAGGAGCTTCAGAAAAACCGGGGAAAGTAGTTTATGATAGGGAAAGTTCTTCCTTTTCTAAATTAAGTAGAGGAACAATTGATTGGCAATTAATTTTTAAAGATGCAGACTGGTTTCATTGGTCAGGAATCACACCTTCTTTGTCTCAAGATTTAGCTGATTTATGTGAAGAAGCATTGGTTGCGGCTTCGAATTTAGGACTAACCATTTCAGTTGATCTAAATTACAGACCTACTTTATGGAACTATGGTAAAAATCCTGTTGAAGTAATGCCTGATTTGGTGAAATACTCTGATCTGGTTTTAGGAGGAATGGATGATTCTCTTATTTGTATGGGGATCGATGTTACCCAGACAGACACAATGGAAGTAGTTTTTGATAAATGGATGAAGAAATATCCCAAAATAAAAAGAATAGTTTCAACACAAAGATATGATGCTAATGCTTCATCAAATATGATAGGTGCTGTTTTGTGGGATGGGTATACATTTCTACAATCAAAAAAATATAAAGTTTCTCATATTGTTGACAGAATAGGAGCAGGTGATGCTTTTATGGCAGGTATTATTCATGGCTTAATCAATTGGCCGAATGATAATCAAAAAGCACTTGATTTTGCTCTTGCTGCCAGTTGCTTAAAACATTCTATTCCAGGTGATTTTAATTTATCTACGGCTCAAGAAGTTGAAGCTTTGATGAATGGTGCCAGTGGTGGCAGAGTGATACGATAAAAATAAATAATGTTTTGTTGTTTTTAAATTAAAATAGAATGATTCAAAAAACGAAAAGTAAAGTATCCGAAATTTTGCTCGAAGCGGGAATGATTCCTGTTTTTTACAACAAGGATACTTTTTTAGCGAAAGAGGTTGTACAAGCTTGTTACAACGGGGGAGTTACAGCTTTTGAATTTACCAATAGAGGCTCAAATGCTTTGGAGGTTTTCAAATCTTTAAGAAGATATATTGACGAGAATAATTTGGATATTTTATTAGGAGCAGGTACAATTCTTAGTGTAGCTACTGCTAAGGATTTTGTTGAGGCAGGGGCTGATTTTTTAGTTTCTCCAATATTAAATAGAAAAATCGCAATTTACGCCAATGAAGAAGAGTTGTATTGGATTCCTGGTTGTGCTACTTTAACGGAAATTTCAAAAGCTGAAAAATTAGGAGCTGAAATCATAAAGATATTTCCTGGGGCAGTGTTGGGGCCAGATTTTGTTTCGGCCGTAAAAGCTCCAATGCCTTGGTTGAAATTAATGCCAACAGGAGGTGTTGAACTGAGCGAAGACAATCTTTCTTCATGGTATAAAGCAGGGGTAGTTTGTGTGGGGATTGGCTCACAACTGATAACCAAAAATATTTTAGAGCAAAGAGAGTTTCTTGCTTTGGAAATGAAAATCAAATCAACATTAGAAATTATTAAAAATCATAAAAAAAATTAGATGAAGACAAATGAATTTGCAGAATTGAAGGGAAGAGTGGCATTAATAACTGGAGGTGCGGGTGTTTTGGGTTGTGGAATGGCTAATGTTTTGGCGCATTATGGAGCGATTGTAGGAATAATGGATTTAACAATTGAAGGTGCTGAAACTGCAGTAGATGTTATTAAAAAAAATGGAGGTGAAGCTTTTGCAGTTAAGGCCAATGTATTGGACAAAGAAGAACTTCAGGAAGTTCGTGATTTTATTATTGAAAAATATGGGAGGTTGGATATTTTAATTAATGCGGCGGGAGGAAATATGCCTGGTGCTACGATTGGGCCTGATCAGGCTATTTATGATATGCAGTTACCACATTTACAGAAGGTTTTGGATTTGAATATCATTGGTACTATTTTGCCTTCTCAGGTTTTTTCAGAAGTTTTTGCAAAGCAAAAGTCTGGAATTGTGATTAATATTTCTTCTGCCTCAGCTCAAAGACCTTTATCCAGAGTTGTGGGCTATTCTGCATCTAAAGCAGCTATCGATAATTTTACAAAATGGTTAGCGGTTGAATTAGCAGGTAAATATGGAGATGGTATTCGAGTTAATGCAATTGCACCAGGTTTTTTTATTGGAGAACAAAACAGAGTTTTGTTATTGAATCCTGATGGTACCTTAACAAAAAGAGGAGAAAAAATTATTGATCATACACCAATGGGGAGATTTGGTGTACCTGAAGATTTAGATGGAGCATTATTATTCTTATGCAGTAATATGTCCCAATTTGTGACAGGTACTGTTCTTAATATTGATGGTGGTTTTGCGGCTACAAGTATCTAATTTAAAAATTTAAAAGAGAAAGAAATGGAACAAACATGGAGATGGTATGGACCAAATGATCCTGTACAATTAGCTGATGCAAGGCAAGCTGGAGCAACTGGGATTGTGACTGCTTTGCACCATATAAAAAATGGACAGGTGTGGGAAGTGGATGAAATCATGAAGAGAAAAAGGGAGGTTGAAGCGGCTGGATTGAATTTTTCGGTGGTAGAAAGTATTCCAGTTCATGAGGATATAAAAAAGCAATCTGGTGATTATTTAAATTATATCGAAAACTATAAACAAAGTATTAAAAATCTAGCAAGCTGTGGTATTTATACCGTTTGTTATAATTTCATGCCTGTTTTAGATTGGTCAAGAACTGATTTATCTTATGAAATGCCAGATGGTTCTAAGGCTTTGCGTTTTGATATCAATGAATTTGCTGCTTTTGAATTATTTATTTTAAAAAGGCCAGGTGCAGAAAACACTTATACAGAAGTGCAAAAAATAAAAGCAAAAGCCACTTTTGAAAAGTTGACGGATGCTGACAAAATAAAATTACAACAAAACATTATTGCAGGTTTACCAGGAGCAGAGGAATCTTATACAGTTGAAGATTTCTTGAAAGTACTTCAAGGTTATGACGGAATTGATGCGAATAAATTAAAAGAGAATTTATATTATTTTCTACGTGAAATTATTCCAGTAGCTGAGAGTGTAGGGGTGAAAATGGCGATTCATCCAGATGATCCTCCTTATCCAATTTTGGGTTTACCGAGAGTGGTAAGTACTGAGGCTGATTTAAAACAATTACTAAATGCTATTGATTCTCCTTCTAATGGATTTTGTATGTGTACTGGATCTTATGGAGTGATTGCCGAAAATGATCTTTCAGGGATGATTGATCGTCACGGAGAGAAAATGAATTTTATACATTTAAGAAGCACACAAAGAGATGAAGAAGGTAATTTCTTTGAAGCGAACCATCTTGAGGGAAATGTAGATATGTATGAAGTGGTTAAATCTATTGTTAAAGTGGAAAAGCAAACTAATAGGATCATTCCTATGCGTCCTGATCATGGTCATCAAATGTTGGATGATTTAAATAAAAAAACAAATCCTGGTTATTCGGGAATAGGCCGTTTACGAGGACTTGCCGAATTGAGAGGGTTAGAAATGGGAATAGAAAGAAGTTTGTGATTTTAAATTATGGGTTTTTAAATTAGAGAATAGCTATTTCTTTTGGTAGATGTAAATGATTAAAAAAATAATGAAGAATAACAGTATAATTTTTTTTTGCATGTTTATGATTTTGCATGCTTTTGCTCAACAAAATCAAAACGGAATTTCAAAAACTGGAGATAAAATTACAGTTTATACGACTGCAGAGAATACTGAATTAAGACTGACTGAAACAGATGAATTAGAATTTACAGAGGCAAAACAACCATTAGAAAATGAAATTTCAGTTTTTGTTGATGTAAATAAAACATACCAGACTTTCATTGGGATTGGAGGAGCTATAACCGATGCAAGTGCTGAGGTTTTTGCAAAATTATCAAAATCAAAACAACAGGAACTTTTAAAGGCTTATTATGATAAAAGTACAGGAATAGGTTATTCGTTACTAAGAACTACAATACATAGTTCTGATTTTAGTAGTGAAAGTTATACATATGTCAAAGAAGGTGACCTGTCTTTAAAAACTTTTAATATTAATCATGATAGACAATATCGTATCCCGTTGATTAAACAAGCTTTAAAAACAGCAGGCGGCGGTGTCTGTATTTATGTTTCACCATGGAGCCCTCCTGCTTTTATGAAGAGTAATGGTAACATGTTAAAAGGAGGTACATTGTTACCGGAATATTACCAATCTTGGGCTAATTATTATTCAAAATTTATTAAAGCTTATGAGAAAGAAGGAATTCCTATTTGGGGACTTACAATTCAAAATGAACCAATGGCAATACAAAGATGGGAATCATGTGTCTATACAGCTGAATCAGAAAGAGATTTTTTGAAAAATTTTCTTGGTCCAACAATGGAAAAAGAAGGTTTAGCTGATAAAAAAATAATTGTTTGGGATCATAATCGTGATTTGATTGGACATAGGTCAAATGTTATTTTTTCTGACCCAGAAGCATCAAAATATGCTTGGGGAATTGGATTTCATTGGTACGAGAATTGGTCTGGAGGCAATCAAATGTTCGAAAATATTCGGAATATATACGAATCATATCCATCCAAAAAATTATTGTTTACTGAAGGGTGTATAGAAAAATTTGACGCTCAAAAGTACCAATTTTGGCCTAATGGAGAAAGATATGGAATTTCTATGATTAATGATTTTAATAATGGAACCGTGGGCTGGACGGATTGGAATATTCTTTTAGATCAAAACGGAGGTCCTAATCATGTCGGGAATTTTTGCTTTGCACCGGTTCATGCCGATATCAATTCAGGAGAATTAATTTATACGCCTTCGTATTATTACATTGGTCATTTTTCGAAATTTATTCGTCCAGAGGCTAGAAGAGTAGGGACTGCTGTTAGCAGAAGTGTTTTATTAAGTACTTCATTTATAAATTCAGATGGAAAAATAGTGACTGTAGTAATGAATCAATCCGGCAAAGAGATTACTTATAATTTATTTGTAGCTTCAGAAAAAACGGTTGTTGTAATACCTGCGCATGGAATTCAAACATTAGTTTATTGATATACTAAATTAGCTTTTATGCAAGTAAAATGGGTAATGTGCTAGTTGTATTGAAGGTTTATAATTTCAAATAACATATGCAGATAATCAGTTATTTATAATTTTACAGTAGTTAAAATTAAAACAACCTTCGGGTTGTTTTTTGTTTTATAATGTCTTAAATCAAAAAAAATGGCTTCAAATAATACCTCGTATTGCAGATGTGTTGTTAGTTTTGAAGGGGTGATAAAAAATGAAAAAACAAAGTCGGACAATCAAAGATACATTTGTAAACATTGTAAAAGGACAAGGGGTGGAAGTTATATTTATAAGCTAGATGTCAATGAAAACATTATTCAGTTTACAAAAGAAGATTTTGGAATAAGAAGCACTGCAAGAGTACTGAAAATATCTATCACAACATTATTGAAAAGGATTGTTTCAATTGCAAAAAATATTATTCAGCCAGTTATCAGTAAAGGAAAAATTTATGAAGTGGATGAAATGCGTACTTTTGTTGGATACAAGCATAATCTTATCTGGCTGGTTTATGCTTTGGAAAGGGATTCTAAAAAGCTAGTAAGTTTTAATGTTGGTAAAAAATACAAACCAATAAAACAACGTTTTTATTTATAGATTTTGTTTTAAAAATTTGAATGTAAGAATAGTAAGTTTCCTGAATTGACCGCAAAATATTTTAGAATTAGTAGGATTTGATTTTATGGATTATTTTTTCCAGAGTTGCAATAGCTATTTCTTTGTCCTTTGCCTCAGCACTATAAGACTTAGAACGGACAGAATGATAGGATAGTTCCGTTTTGTAAGGAGTGGAAAGATAGGGGACAATGGTTTTAAAAACAGTACTCAAGGATTTTGCACTGATGATTCGTGATTCGTCTCCTGCTCGTAAGATTAAAGCAAGTTGATCTGCGGAAAGTACGCAGCTAATTTTATGATCAGTATACTTTACTTTTAGATTGTTGGTGTTTTTTTCTAGTTCTATTGGCGGTATCAGAGATTTTTCAATTCTTTTTTCAAGATAATTAATTTCCTGTTCAAACCAATGAGCAATTATTTTTTTGAGACTTTTATTTTTAAGGTTAAAACGAAAATTTTTGTTGGTGTATAACTGGTTAAATTCTTTGAAGAAGAACCAAAGCTTATCTAATCGGTCGGCATCATTTTGGAAGAGTTCTATTTTTTTTATTATGGAACCCTTAAAATAATTCATGTATTTAAGGTTATTAAAATTCAGATAAATAAGTAGTTCATCTATAGCAGAAAAGCTGTTGGTCTTTTTGGGATTTTCGCAAAACAATTGCAATTCCTGAATTAGTTTTTTCCTATAGAATATCGCTCTGTAAGTTAATGAGGTGTTGTATTTTGAAAAATCATAGATGTCAAAAATAATTGCTGTTATATTCTTATTCGCAACTTCTTTTTCAAGTAGAGGTTTTAATTGCTTAAATTTTTGTTGGAGTTCTTTTTTGGTAACTATGAGGTATGAAATCGGAATTCTTTCATCAATATTGAGATAATTAGTAAATCGGCTTTCAATAAAGGCAAGTAATTCATCCAGACAACCAATTAAAGTATCCATTATTTTTGATAAATGTTCACTTTTGAAAACCGCCTTATTTTGATTGGAGATTACCATATCCTGGAGTGCTATGAGTGAGCTATGGTACTTTTGTACCAAGAGCTTTATTTCACTTTCTTTACGGAACAGAAATATTTGTTTGTTTAACTGAATCTGTATACAGAGAATTTCCTTTAGAATTTTTTCTGTAATTATTTCTAGTTCTTCGGAGGTAATATGGCACAGATAATCTTTTCCTGGATTCAGTGTGATTGAAATCAATGAATCTAACCATTCCAAAGGATATGTTTCAGCTGTTTCCATTAGCATTACTTGTGGTAATTGGTTAATATATCTGGTGAATAGTTAGGCAGTTACAGAAGATTTGTAGGTGTTGCCTAATTCATAATAGTTTTACAGGTTCTTTTTTTCTTTTACTGAGTTATGGAGAAATTCTTTATCGATTATAAAATTCAAAATAAAAATTGAAAGTATTTTCATCTTATTCTTTATTATTCCCAAATTGACAAGTCAAATTCCCTTTATGACATCAAAAATTTGTAATAGACAATAAAAAATCCAATTTTGACAAGCTTACTATATTATATTGTTCCTATTTTTGTAAGAATAATTGATAATTCATAAAAGATGATTGCAGCTCATGACTTTTATGAGAATGAATATGCACAATTTTGGATAGCAGACTCTATTCTCTATTTTAAATACAAAGAAAATACTACTATTGATTTAAAGGTTGCACAGCGGGTAGTTGCTGACAGGATTCATTTTCAAAACGAAATTTCATTTCCGGTATTATGTGATGTGCGGGGAGTGGTTGGCACCAAGAAGGCGGGAAGGGATTACCTAGCGCATAGAGGTTCTGTTTTAACAAAGGCGGTAGCTCTTTTAGTTCATGAAAATGTTTTACACATGATCAGTAGTTTTTATCTCCAGATAAGCAAACCGAGTGTCCCGACAAAAATATTTACTAAAGAAGAAGAGGCTATACTATATTTAAAATCATTTATTTGATGGTGAGTAGGAAGAGACTCTTTACTAAAGAAAATAGTTCTACTGAAATGAAACTTAGTAGAACTATTTTTATCTTAGATTTCAGGACAATTGCTATTCCGATTTCGGAACAGCTGATTACTTTAAAGGATGAGAATTAGTTTTTAGTTCTAATTATGAAGGAGCAAAGAATGATGATTACCTCAATTTATGCTCATTCTGTAAGGTATTAAGTAATTCTAAAACATAATTATCTCTGGCTTGAATATAAGCTACTTTAGGTATGATACTAGCACCAAGTTTTCTTTTTTCAAAAGTCGCAGAAAGACCAAAGTCAATATTGGAAATTCCGAGTTGATTGGCTCTCTTGATGGTTTGGAACAACAATTGTCTGTAGAGGTGGTACTCTTTGGCCCAATTATAATCCATTCCAATTAATTCGGGAACATAGGCATTTGTTGCATTTTTATAACAAAACATAATACCTATGAAAGAGGGTTCTTGCTGTTCTTTTAAAGATAGCACAATGAACTCCCAGTTTTTGCAGTTATTCATGTTTTCGAAAATTTCGATCGTATAAGGAAAGGTATTGATGGCCAAATTTTGAGCTTGTACATTTTTGTAGAGCTGGTGTGCTCTTTTTATTTCCTCATCTGAAAGTTGTTGTTTTACAAGCACATGATAATGGTTTTCATAGGCCAGTATTTCCTTTTTAAAATGTTTTTTGGAACGACTACTCAGGCTGTCTGCAAATTCTTCATAGGTAGACCACGGCTTATTTTGTAATATGCAGGAGTCAGGCATATTGATTTTAAAATAGCCTTGATTTTGAATGCTTTTATTCCAATGATTATCTTCTTTAAAATCACGCAGTATCAAGCGATCGGCTTGTAAGCTATTGTATTTTTCTTCAACGACATCCAGTAGGAGTTGCAGGGCTTTTTCAGCCAGCGGATGCGCCGGTTGATCATAATAATGTTTTCCTTCGGTAAATAGGCAGCCCATACTTAATATTTTGGATGTAAGATACATGGGATTGGATTTGCGAATTTCTTCCAGCTGTCTGGAAACGGATTCAGTAGCCAACATATCATCTTTCCAAATTCCAAAGGTAAAGAAGGTCATTAAAATGACTTCATCGTTCTGATCCCGGATCGTGTAGTAGTAAAAGTCAAATTGGTTGGTGATATCTTTGTGAGTAGAAAAGCAGGATTCCAAATAAAGCATGCCTTCATAATCCAATAGGTTTTGTGTTCCCATTAGCTTATTCCACAGCTTTGCATCAATAGCTTTGATCGTATTTCTTTCTTCACAATAAAGTTCGGGATCTTTGTTTGCTTTGATCTTGATTTTGTTTTTAGTTTGGATACCAAAAGCCTGATGGATTTTAATCAAACTGTTATTAGTTTCTTCCAAAGCTTTAGGGAAATGATAGCTAATGGCATCGGCTAAGGCTTTGATGTCCTCTTCCTTATTGTGAGAAGATAAGGTAATGCGGATACCGGTATTTTTTATGGGAACGGCGGGATAAATGCCGAGATTCAGAAAAAAACCTTCCTTAAAAAGGCGTTGTACAAAATTGTAGGCAGTGATTGGAGTTGCCATACCTAAGAAAAAAACTGGGGAGTCATTTTGGGACAAGATAGGAAGTTTGGCATTTTGGAGTAAATCATTAAAATAATGAATTTTGTGAGCCAGATCTTGCTGCAGGCTATTTATTTCATCTGATAAATGGATAGAGGCTGAGGCTATTGCAGCACCTACGGAAGCCGGTTCCAATTGAGCAGAGAAGGTAAGGGGACCACCAAAATTTTTTATTTTGTCTCTCAGCTTTTCATTGGAGCAGAATACTGTTGCCCCACTGGCACCAAAGGTTTTACTTAGAGTGCCAACCACCACAATATTTTCGGGAAGCGATTTAATGTTGTCAAATACGAAGCCTGTTCCGTTTTTACCTTTCCAACTCATGCCATGCACATCATCAAAATAGAGGTGAAATTGGCTGTATTTTTGGCTTAGTAGCAACAGTTCTGCAATAGGTGCATAATCACCATACATCGAATAGACACCGTCTGCCATATACCAAATCTTGTTACAGCGATTACTCAGGTTTTTGATTTTATCTTCCAGCATTTGGAGATTGTTGTGTCGAATCATTTCCACCGGAATGCCTCTTAATTTGAGCAATTGGCAGGCATTTTGCACACTCCAATGCACCTGATGGTCCAAAATTACCCCATCTTCATCTCTGATCAATGTGGGAATCACGGCCAGATGCCCTAAGGTACTATTCTTAGTAATGATAGGAGGAATGCCATACATTTTTTCAATTTTTTCTTCCAATTCAGTATATAATGGATGAGAAATATAGGATTTGGAAAGCGGGAATTGCGTACCATAAGCTTCTATAGCCCGAATGGCAGCCTGCTTTAATCGGATGTCCTGTTCCAGTCCCAAATAGCCGGTGGTACCAAAATGAAACATCTTTTTTCCTTTGATTTGTATGGTTCTACCTGTAAAGGATTGGTCTTCTGCGTATAGATGTAAAACGCCCACTTTTTTAGCGGCAGATAGAACATCATCGACAGTGTCAATAAAATTGTTGTGTTTGATTTTTGCCATTTTGTTTCGATTTAGTATACGTGATGAAATGAGATTAAAATTCACGATAAAAACCGAGAGAACTTTAGTTCAATTTTTATTACTCCCAAATTGACAACTTATATTCCTGAATTGACAACAAAGTATTTATTTTACAACTAATAATCCTGAATTAACAATTCTATTGTTATAAAATGTTTTTATTTTTGTTAAATCGCTATTTAAATTTAACAACAGAAGCAGGACTCTATTTGTCAGGAAGCGTATACAGCTTCAAAAAAACTGATTTTTTTTTAATTGAATAGCATCTTTTTTAAAAGTCCGAAAGCTTCCATTTTTATCTTATGACTGGAGTGTTGTAGCTCTGGATTGGTCTTATTCTCGCCTTTTCCTTGGTTGTTCCCATAAGATAATAGTACCAAAGTAGTATAAATGCAGTTAACAAAGTACTATGGAAATGTCATTTAAACAAGAAAGAATTGTACCGATTTATAAGATGCTGTTTGAGATGGCCAGAGGAAATTTCAATACCAGTATCCCGTTAGCCGCTATTAATGATGAATTAGAAACCCTGGCGGTTTTGTTAAATATGGTAGCTGAGGAAATGAGGGAATCCATTTTTCATGAGGGTTATGTTAGCACACATCATGAGAACAAAGAGGTGAATCACATCGCTTTTATTTTAGATAAAAGGCTATTTATAAAAAGTTTTACAGCTGAAATAAGTTTCTGTTCCGGATTTGAGGGATCCCGATTATTGGGAAATTCCATCGAAGGTATTTTAATTGGATCAAGCTTCAAAAAATTAGAGAAAGTCATTCAGGAATTGTCAGATACACCTACGAGCATGCTTTTGGATTTCATAACGAAAGAGCAAATGCTAGTCACAGTTAATTGTAGTATTGTTCGACTAATTGATCAGGAAGACATCCTATTACAGTTTAACCGTATAATTAGGCAACAGCCTTATGATCCGGAGGTCAATACGAAAGGGCAGCATAGTATCACAAAGATCATGAAAGCAGATGCCATTTTGATTCAAAAATTGTACGACTACATAATGGCACATTTGGAAGAACCGCTTCCGTCTATTAAAGAATTGTCGCGGCAATTTGGTACTAATGAGTACAAACTGAAATCCGGATTTCGGTATTTTTTTAAAACCAGTATATATCAGTTTTACAATGAAGAGCGATTGAAAAGAGCTTTCTTTATGATTGAGCATACCCAAATTCCATTAAAGAATATTTCGGTAATGAATGGATTTAATAACTATCCCAATTTTTCAAAAGCGTTCAAAAAGCGATTTGGGATATCACCCTTCGAAGTAGTCCGAGTTGATGATGGAAATTTATAGGCTGTTTCCTTGCAGCAGCTCTGATTGTTTACCGGGATTTCCTCTTATTTAGTTTATCCTTTTTAACCAAATGTTACTCCATATTAAACAACTGTTATTGATTTGAAGTTCAGAAATTTACATTATTAAAAAAATGGGAAGCTATGAACTCGGAAAACAAGTTGCGAAAAGTAGGTATTGAAAGCATTTGTTTGCTTTATGTAGTGCTGTTTGTATATGCAGCGGTAAGTAAACTTTTGGATTTTGAAAATTTTCAAGTGCAGTTAGGACAGTCGCCTTTGTTAAGTGCCTTTGCCGGATGGGTATCATGGGGTGTGCCCCTATTAGAAATAAGTATTTCAATTTTGCTTTTATTTTCCGGCTTCCGTTTACTGGGTTTGTATGGAGCATTTGGATTGATGCTGATGTTTAGTACTTATATTGTCATTATTTTAAACTTCAGTCCTTTTATTCCCTGTTCCTGTGGTGGAATTTTAGAAAAGATGGGATGGAGCAGCCATTTGGTCTTTAATATAGGATTTGTCTTTTTAGCACTATTAGCTATTTTATGGTATCCAAGGGCATCGTCCAAGCAACAAGAAACAAAGAAAACAATGCTATACGTATCGCTTGTTTGTATTGGAGCCATTAGCATCGTAGGAGTACTATTCCAGTTATCAGAAGACATTATCCACCATCGTAATAATTTTGTTCGTCGTTTTCCACATCATGCGGCAGTATTCCAATATAAATATGATTTGAAACAGCCCAGTTACTACATTGCAGGAGTAGCTAATGGAAATATATATCTGGCCAATCATGTAGCTCCTTTAGCTATTACTGTTCTGGATAGCAGCCTGAAGCAAAAGCATTCGTTCCGGATAGAACTACCTGAAAATTCTTTTGAATTTCATTCGGTGAGTGTACAAATCAGACCACCGTATTTTTATTTGTCAGACGGGACTGTTCCAGTTATTTTCAGAGGTTCGATGACTGACTGGAAGGCAGGGATTTGGATGAAAGGAGCTGCTTATTTTAGTTCAATCAGAGCTATTAGCAAAGACCGCATGATTATTCGGGCATTGAGTAGTACTTCCAGGGAAAATGTCTTAGGGACTATTAGTAAGGAAAACGGAAAAATAGCGGTTCAGCTTCAAAAGAATCTTTTGGAAAAACAAATTGACGGAGTCTTTGATACCGATGGCAAGCTCCTCTATAATGAGCAACTCGATCAAGTGATTTATAGCTATTTCTATCGTAATGAATATATCGCAACAGACTCCCTGTTAAAAATTCGGTACAGAGGACATACCATTGATACCACCACCAAGGCAAGAATTAAGGTCAGCTATATTGAGAATCATAAAATGAGTAAACTATCAGCACCACCGCTAATGGTCACTAAAAACACCAGTAGTTATGGAAACTACCTGTATGTAAATGCCGCACTGATGGGCAAGTACGAACCGGAGGAAATGTGGGACACTGCATCGATCGTAGATGTTTATGATTTAAAGGACCGTAGCTATCAATATAGCTTTTACATCAGTGACTTCAAAGCCATAAAGATGAGTGATTTTGTGATATGGAATCATCATTTAATAGGTATTGCAGGGAATACCCTTTTTGTTTACCGAATAAAGAAACATCTGCTATAATATAACAATATCAAGCATTAGCTTCTACAATATACTGCGCAGTATCAGGGGAACGATTGAAAACCTGTAACAGAGTAGATCATTCATTTAATTTTTTAAGATTATGAAAACAAAGAAATTCAATTTCGTTATTCCAATGATGGCTATAGTGTTTGCCGTCGGAAGTGCTTTCGCTTTCAATGCGAAACCAGAGAAAAGTACCTTCGTAGATGTCAATGGCTACATTCCGGGAGCATCCTGTGAAGAAACAGAAGTGGTTTGTCAGACACAAAATAATGGAATATTTTGTACTGATGCTTCTGCCAATGAATTGTATGAATTGAATGCGGCAGGAACAGCCTGTCCAAATCATTTGTACAGAAAACAATAAGGAGTATTGTTTTTTGGTATTGAAAAAGCCAGATTGGAACTCCAATCTGGCTTTGTAAAGTTGTGTAATAATTTACATTTATTCTATAGGCTCCTTTTTCAAATAATGATCAAACCAATTCTTAATGCGATTTTTAAGATCCGATTGATTATCGGGATTGGTCAGTTTATGCGGTTCATTTGGATATAAAAGCAGTAAGGCTTTTTTATTCTGCCTTCTCAGTGACATATAGAGTTCCATGCTTTGGGAAGGTACTACATTACCATCCGCTTTCCCACTCCAGAGCAGTAAAGGTGTTGTAATGTTTTCTGATTGAAAGATTGGTGAATTCTTCAAGTATCTTTGTTGGTCTTCAAAGAAAGATTTTCCCATTCGAAATTGTTGGGCCTCTATGCGCCACATATTGGAAATTTCCGTATCAGGATGAAAATGAAAATAAGTGCTAATCAAATCACTGATTCCAGCTCCGGAAACAGCCGCTTTAAAAAGGGAAGTCATGGTAAGAATACAATTGACCTCATATCCACCAAAGGAATGCCCGATGATTCCCAAATGATTCATATCCACTATTCCTTTTGCGGCAACAGCATTAATACCTGACTCTACACAATCCCATGTGGATTGTGCCGGCTTACCAATTTCATATTCGATGTCCGGAAATAATACCAAATAGCCGTCCAGATTGTAATTTATAGGATGAAAACCAAGGCCATCAAAATAATTATTCCCAAGGAAAACATGAAAATCACCAGACAATTTCTCATAAATAAACACAATCATTGGGTATTTCTTGTTTGGGTCATAGTCTTTAGGGTAATATAAAGTAGCTTGTAGAGGAGAATTGTTTTTGGAGGTGTACGAAAGCAATTCGGCTTTAGGCAGTTCATAGTTGACATATTGCGGGCTGGATTGAAAAAGGGTTATAGGTGCTTTAGAAAAGGAATTCCCTACTTTAATTCGTGGCGGGATATTGGAGGCTTGTTCCACAAAGAGATAGCTATTGTTCCGTACTGCTTTATGAAATGAAGAAGCCAATACGGCATCATAGCTGAGACGTTGTAACTTTTTGTTTGGATAGTACAGACTATAGCCGCTATTTTTGTTGGCTCCGATAGTACTAAGTACTAGACCTTTGGCAAGGGACAGGGGCGGTCTTCCGATATTAAAGTGCGAATAGGGTCTGAATTGTGGAATTTCAGAAAATGGAATTCTATAGGTAGTCTTGTTTTCTCTGCCATGGGTTATTCGCTCTGCACTACCATCCACACCCAATAACCAGATATCGTATTGATCATATAAGATGATTTTTCCATCATCAGTCCAGCAGGGATTTCCGTAGGGCATTGCAGGAGCAGGTCTGTCATAGTCAATTTCATGAAAGGGCAGCTTTAATTTTGCGGTCAGATTGCGGTGGTTATCCGTTTGGCAATCGTAAATCCACCAGTTTTTATCTTTAAAATAGCTAATGTAGCGTTCATCTGGTGAGATTCCCAGGAACTGCCGATAATATTCATATTTTTTCAGAAATAGTTTTTGAGTTTGTTTTTTAATATCGACTACATAGAGGTCGATAGGTGCATCAATTTTGAAACTGGGTTCATACTGAAGTGGGTTGAAGGCAATTCCCATATTTCTGCTTAAGCTGAGCATCAAATCAGGCAATTCGTTAGTACTAATCTTTTGTATCTCATTTGTTTTAGGATTCCAATAGACTCTTTTAGGCAGCTTTTTAGTATCTCCAGAATATCGTTGACGTGGAAATTCTAAAGGGAGACTGGTATCCCAAACTTCTATTGGTTCCGTATTGGTCTCCAATTCTGATTGTGGAGCCATATAAAAGAATATCAATTGGTCATCTGCTGAAAAAACGATTTTAGTTAAGGGGCCTGGTTTTACAAGCAGTAGGTCGTCGAGTTCCGGTTTATTGCCCGTATCCAAAATAAAGCGTTGCTGTAATTGTAGATCATAGTATAGCAACGCATAAGATGCAGGAGAGGCTTTCTTTGGTATTTCCTCTATGAAAATTAATCCCGTTCCTGCATTGTTCCATAACAGGTTGCTAATGGATGATGGTTCTTTTTCAAAGATTCGTTTCCTGCTAAAATCAGCATCCGGTTCAATAATGGAGACTCCAAGCGAATCTATGACAGCTAATTTGTTTTTTGGATTAAAGGCAAAAGAAGATACAGCTGAAAAATACTGTTTCTTGCCTTTTTTTAAATCGACAATTTGCAATCTATTTCCCTTTTGTAAAAAAGAGCAGAAGCGGGAATTAGCTGAAAATTCATTTTTAACTACATCGCTAATTGTTTCAGTCTGATTATTTTTTAAATTGACCAAAGCCATTTGTTGTGGGCTGCTGACCATTGCCCAATTGCCATCCGGACTAAATTGCATGTCCTTTCCTTTGGGGAAGGAGAGTCTTTGATTATTCGCTGTATTTTGAATAAAAAGGCTATCCTGATCGTTTCTGTAGGATAGCACGAAGCTGATCCATTGCCCATTGTCACTTATCTTTTCTCTGATCAACCCTGGCCATTTATGAAATTCAGCTGCTGTTAATGGTAGCTTCTTTTCTTGTGCATAGCCATTAAAAATGAGAAATAGGAATATTATTAAGCTATTTGTTTTTGAGATTGATTTGTTCATAGGATTAGTAACCTGTATTTTGAGGTAATAGATTTTTGTTTAATAGAAGTTCTGCTTCCGGCAGCGGCAATAGGATTTGGGTATTTTCCCAAGCCGGTTTTACGGGACTAAGTACGGCATCCGCCTCGCCGGCCCTTTTAAGATCATACCATCGATGTCCCTGTTCCAGAAACAATTCCACTCTTCGCTCTTTTAGAATGGCTTCCAGTAAAGCTTCAGGAGTAGTTGCTGTAGTATTTAGTAATCCGGCTCGGTTGCGTATTTTATTCAAATCCTCCTGAGCCCCTATTAAGTCGTTATTATGCACTCTGGCTTCCGCCCGAATAAGATATTGTTCTGCTAATCGAAACAAGATGGTGTATTCTACAGAAGTACCGGTATTGGAGTTTTTCTTGTATTTATAAGCGTGTGCCCAGGAAGAAGAGGCTTTAACGATGGTTCTGGTCCAATTTGTTTTTCGCAAATCGTTAGTTTCAAAAGCATTCATCAGATTTAAGGAAAGTGCCGGGCGGGTAGGAGGACCTGAGGTAAAAACAAAGGTTCTGGCTTCTTTGGTGTTTAGACCTGCAATTCCGGGATGTAAAGCCCAAATGATGGAGGGACTGTCTTTTAAAAAGACAGCTGTTACATCATCTTCCCAGCTGTACAAGGAATTTTCAATTACCGTCGTGGCATAGCTTTCCGCGGCTTCCCAGTCTTCGGCATAGAGCGATACTCTGGCCAATAATGCGCTAACGGTCGCTTTGTTGGGGCGCACGTGCTCTGCCGTAGGATAGCTGTTCGGGATTAATACTTCAGCCTGTTGCAGATCTGCGATGATATTTTGATAAAGTTCCTCCTTAGTAAGTTTGCTAATACTTTTATTTACATTGTAATCGGTGCTGGTGATATAAGGAATAGCACCAAAAGTATTCATCAGGTAGAAGTGCAGATAGGCTCTAAGGAACAGCGCTTCGCCCAGCAATCGGTTTTTATCTTCAGAGGCTATTAAGTCCGAATTGGTAACGCCCGTGTATACGGCATTAGCAGCGTAAATTTGATTATAAGTGCTATTCCATAAACCTGAAATGAGGGTACTGGATGGTACAATAGTATGATTATTAAAGGCCATAAGCTGTGCATTGGTACCGTAAAAATCAAGTTCGTCAGCATAGTTTCCCATCAGGTTAGTGCCTCCGTTACTCACCCCGCTGACAATGCCGTTTTCTCTCATTTGAATATAAATATCAGATAGGGCGGCAGTGGCTGTCGGTAATTCATCGAAGGTATTGGCACCTGTTAATTGAGATTGAGGAGGAGCCACTTCGATGAAGGATTCGCAGTGGCTCAGTGGCAAGCAGACTACGATGAGACTGATGATTTTAAATAGTGCTAAGTTTTTCATGTTTGATGATTTAGTGATTAAAAACTCAATTGCATGCCCAGTGTAAATTGGCGCAATGGAGGTAGAAAGAAAGCGGAATGATTCTCTGGATCAGCCCCTTTGTAATGGGTGAAGGTCAGTAAATTTTGTCCCTGAAGGTACAGTTTCGCACTAAAGTATTTCGCCCATGCAGTAGGAATGCTATAGGCTATTCCTGCTGATTTAAGTCGGATAAAAGAAGCATCACTAACGGCAGCATTACTGTCATAATACCTGTAATAAGCCTGTGTGAGTGTAGCATTTTGTCCCGTGGTGTATTGTTGAATTTCAGCTGTGCTGCCATTATCAGGAAAATGATTCAGTACATCAACAGGCTGGTTTACCATGGTGCCGGCCATTGCATTGGTATATAAATAATTATAAGCCTGTTGTTTTACAAATTGAAAAAGAAAATCTACTGTCCAGTTTTTATAGCTCAACTGATTATTGAGACCACCATAGTATTTAGGCGTCAAATCCAGTACCAGCTCCCTGTCATCAGTGGCTGTAAGCAATCCGTCATTATTAAAATCCTTATAGGTATAAGCTCCCGTTTGCGGATCAATTCCGGTATACTCATAGGCTTTTTTGATGCGTAGAGAACGTCCAATGACTAAGGAGTTGCTATAAGTAGAACTTTCTAAATCAGGAAAGGAAATTAGTTTGTTTTGGGCAAGATTGATGTTGAAGTTAGTCGACCATTTAAAATTTTTAGATTGGAAATTTTGAGTATGCAATTCCAATTCAAAACCTGTATTTTGAACCGTTGCATTTAGATTTGAATTCAGCGATGTAAACCCTGTAGTACCGGGGAAAGGTATACCTACCAATTGATTGGAAGAGCGGTTGCGATACCAGGCAGCAGTCAGATTGATTCTGTCCTGAAAGAATCCCAGCTCCAGAGCCGTTTCCAGTTTTCTATTGGTTTCCCAACCAAAATCAGGATTGTAGAGGCGTGTGGGGCTGATACCCACCGTTCCGTTGTACTGTCCACCGGTGATGGTGTAGTTATCCAGATACTGATAATCTCCAATCTGGTCATTTCCCGACGTGCCATAGCTGGCTCTGAGTTTACCAAAGCTTAGGAAAGTATCCTCAAAGAGCGCTTCTTTAGCGAACAACCAGGCAGTACCAATAGCACCAAAGTTGGCAAAACGATTCCCCGGACCAAATCGGCTCGAACCATCACGGCGTCCGGTGAGGTTCAGAATGTATTTCTCATGAAAGATACTATTGAGACGAGCAAAGATGGCGTTATAATTATAGGTCGTTTCACCATGGCTGAGCACTTCGATAAATGAGGCTGCCGCTAAATTATTGATAAGGTTATTTCTCGAAAATCCAGTACCTGATTGCACTAATTGCTGGGATTTTTGACTTTGGAAAGTAGTTCCTATCAAGGCATTCCATTTCCAGTGGTCTGTATTTCTTGTCCAGCTCAATTGAGGCTCGATGATCCAGGAATTTACTTTAGATTCGTTGACATATAAGGTAGAAGCTTCCGGTCCAATTCCATAAGTAGGATTATAGATGGTCGAAGGAAGGGTTTTGATTTCGGAAAGGTTCAAACTATTAAATCCAAGGCTGCTTTTTAGTTCAAAACCAGCCCCCAATTTGTATCCGATTTGTGCATTACTGATGAGATTGTTGGTTTTAGTCAGGTAGCTTCCATTTAAAAAAGCCAGTGGATTGCTGAAAGAGCCCTCTTCCCAGTTGAGCTTAGCTTCTGCGTCGTATAGTGCAGGTGCATTAGGGGCAAGGGTATAGGCCGAACCAGTCAGGTCTTTGCCCGGCAGACTATTACGGTCGGCAACATAGTTGGTCGTTAAGGACAAATTGAATTTTCCATCTGTTGACTGATGAGAAACCGTATGATGCAAGGCACCTCTTTGAAAGTCAGCCTCACCGGGGAAAACCGTAGTTTCTTTACGATAGTTTCCACTGAGTAAAAATTGAGTGTTCGCACTCCCTCCTGAAACAGAGGCCTGAACCGTTTGGATATGAGCAGTACCACCGATGAGTACTTTTTGCCAATCCGTATATCGGTTAGGATCCCAAGTTCCGTTAAGGTCGTAGGCATTTACAGGATAAGTAGAGATACCATCATTTGCGAAAGCTTCCCGACGCATGTCCAGGTATTGACTAGTATTGAGCAGCTTCATTTTTTGAGCCACCTGACCTATTGTAGCTGCAGACTGGATGTTGTAGCGGGTCTCTGAGGATTTTCCTTTTTTGGTGGTAATTAGAACCACACCATTAGCACCACGGGAGCCGTAAATGGCGGTAGCATCGGCATCTTTTAATACTTCGATGCTTGCAATGTCAGCCGGATTGATACTGTTTAGTGGGCTGGTAGTACCGGGCATGATACCACCAGTTAAGGCATCGTTACCCAAGGACTGGGAAGAAAAAGGAACTCCATCGACAATATAGAAGGGTTCGTTTCCTTCTGCACGAATGGAGTTAATCCCTCTAATTTGAATGCTAAAATTACCCCCCGGCATCCCAGAGGCCTGTGTAATGTTGACACCAGCCATTCGACCCTGCATGGCCGCTATGGGATTACTTATAGGGAGTTGCTCAATATCTTTCGAAGCCACTTTGGCGATACTACCGCTGCGTTCGCTTTCTTTAACCGAATAATAACCGGCGTTGATGAGGACTTCTTTTAGTGTGGTAGCATCTTCTTTCAATAGTACATTGAGGATAGTTTGCTGTGCCACAGCAATGCTAAGACTTCGATATCCAATGAAGGAAAATACCAAGGTATCATTGGAAGCGGCAGCAATCTGGTAGTTACCTTTATAATCCGAGAGTGTAGCAGCGCTTTTGTTTTTTATTTGAATAGTGACTCCGGGTAGCGCGCCTTTAGAATCGCTAATCGTACCTGTAATAATTTTATGCTGGGCATAAGTAGTTGCAAAGCACCCCAGTAGAAAAAGAAGTTGGATTTTGGGCAGTACAGCGACTGACCAAGTCCTAAAGATTGAATAATTATTCATACTTTTGAAATGGTTTTAATGAAACTTTGGTTTTGTTAGTTCTGGCTCTCTAGTATGTTTGGTCGCAGCCTAGAGGGCTTTTTTTATGTGATGTGCTTTACTGTTACATAGGCAAATAGTTTAATGGATTAAAATAGGGATTCACACTGTTTGGCTAGTTGCAGCCTAGCTTCCACAGTGTTCTTCCCATTGTTTTTTGTAAAAGTTTGCGTTTATTCTTGTAGAAGAGTAATGCGAAGAATAGATTTCTTGCCAAAATAATAAAGGCATGAGACTCTACAATATCCGATTCGGGGTACTGGTATACCTTACATGCAGATAAGAGAGCCCACGCCTAGGTCGTGAGCTTTTTACTTATCCTCTCGCATGTTAAAAATTACCAGTTTTCGAATCGAGACTCTAAGCAATAGCTTCTTATTATTAATTTGAAGTACCGCAAAAATATAATTATTTCTAATAAAATTAGAATGAGATAAAGATAAAAAATAAAATGACAAATATGTCATTGTGTGGGATTTTTTTTCTGATTCTATTTGAAATATTATGAAACAGGTTAAAAATGAACAATTATTGGTTGCTGTTAAGCAAGTTCTGAAAGAGCTTAGAGCGAAAACAGGACTAACTCAAGAGCAAGTAGCTAACAATATAAAAGTACACAAAGATTTATCTATTCATATAGGTCGTAATGAAACAGGAAATCAAGATATGACTTTAAGTACACTTTATGAATTATGTGAGTATTATAAATTGCCAATTTCAGAATTTTTTAAAAAAGTAGAAGATATAGATATTAAATTAGAAATAAAAAAGGATGCTTAGGCATCTTTTTTTGTTTATTAATGTTTCGTTTTTATCTCTTTCTAAAGTTATATTGTTTCAGAAATTTATTATATTTGAGTTATGGAATGGTATGAAATAGTAGGTTTAATCGTTGTCTGGGTTGTGGGTCTTTATCTAAGGGGTAGGATTTATGAGCATAAGAACGGCTATAAACGAAATGATAGTTGGAGGAAGAGAGATAGAGATGCTTAAGCATCTTTTTTTTATTTACGAAGTTGTCAATTCAGAATAATTTGTAAGAAAAAATAAATATATTTGATGAAGAAAAAGCGAAACAAACCTTCGCCAATCTACCCGATATTGGTTAGATTGGCGCTGTTTTGTTGCAAGTATACACAAGTTAGCGGCAACCAAGCGGAAGAACTCACAATACATGGAAAAAACTAATAAACTATTAAATGTTTGAAGATGAAATACCTTTATCAACTTTTCCTAGCATTTAATTCTACTTGGTTAATTGTTGTAGTTTATCTAATCAAAGAAAAATATGGATTCAATATCCTAGACAATTATTCGATCTATTATTCTTGGGCAATTTTTATATTCATTCCAATATTTTTAACTGCTTTAAGCTTTTTGGTTGCTTTAAAATTACCAAATGATATTTTAAGAAGTAATTCTGTTACTGAAATAGAATTAGCTAATAACAATTTTTTACCTACCTATTTGGGCTATTTTTTTGTTTCACTAGGGATTAGTGATATTCCGACATTAATAGTTGTTTTTGCTATCATTTATGTTTTTACATATTTATCGCAGACACTTTATTTTAATCCAATATTTTTATTTTTTGGGTATCATTTTTATTTTATAAAAACAGCTAGTAATGTAAAAATATTTTTAATCACAAAAAAAAAACTTAAAGTTCCCGGTGAAGATGGGTTCGAAAATCTTAAAAGAATAAACAATTATACATTTATAGACTTATAATCATTATTATGGCAAACTACATATTTGGAAAAGTAAAAAGAAAACAAAAAATGTTTCGAGTTATTGAAACAGAAACTGAAGTTTATAACACTGCTGAACTTATACTAAATGGTATAGATTATAATCCAGCAACTTTAATCGAAAATGAAGAAATTTATCAATTGACAAATTTTTCAGAGTCAGGATATTGTTTAGATTTTTTAGTAAATGAATTAAACACCGTCGAACACGATCAAATATTGAAAGCAGATTTAAAGAAACTATCGTTTATTTGCACTGTTCAAGATAATCTATATTTTTTTCAAATTATTAATTCAAGTTTCTTCATTAGTAAAAAATGGTTTTCAATTGAGGAATTAACTTTAGAAACTGAAAAACCAATTATTACAATAAATCCATTTGCAGATGCCATTTACAACAAACAAAATGACACTTTGTACTTTAAAAAATTGACCGCAGCTCAAAAAATTTTTAAAGGAATGGATCAATTATATAAAGAAGCAACAGAAGTTGAAACTCAAACCTTTTTAGAAAGCGATTTCCTTGAAGTATCACAAGATTATGGCGCAATCCAAGTTACCGTACCAAATAGAAAACGTATAGCTTTAGTGAATGAAACATTAAACAATCTATCAGATGACGAAAAAATAGCTATTTACGATTACACAAATGCTTACGGACAAGTTACATATGAGAATGGTAAATTCAAAATTGAAAATGATGATGATTTAAAATTTGTTCTATGGGGAATTGAACAAAGATTTTACACAACACAAATTGGTGGCGAAAAAAGAGTTGCAAATTCTATAATTAGTATTTAATACAATTAAGCCAGCCACTAACAGCTAGAGTTTCGTTGCGTGCGTAGCACGAACAATAAATTGAAAATCACCGAATACTAAAATAGATATGGACCAATGAGCTAAACTCCAGTTGAACGGAACCGTTTTATATCATAAGTATATAGGTTTGTATTTTTATAAATAGCTATCCTAGATAGCTGGAGGAGAAGAGATAGATAAATAATAATAAATTTAATCCTAATAACACAGGAAAAAGATGTTTAGGCATCTATTTTTTATTTATGAAGTTGTCAATTCAGTATATTTTGTAAGAAAAAATAAATATATTTGAAAAAAGAAAAAGCGAAGCAAACCTTCGCCAATCTACCCGATTTTGGGTAGATTGACGCTACTTGGTAGCGAGTATATAAAAGTTAGGTACAATGCTAAAAGAAACAACATCATAGAATATGACAGACTTTTCCGCAAAAGAACCTTCGTTAGGTTACATTTATCAAATTAAATATGCTTTACTATTGCTTTTGACAAATAGTCGAAATCTTGATAATCCGGTTTTAAGAATTGAGTGTCTCGATGATATTGATATAACTGATGTTAATTCAACCAATCTTTATCAAACAAAACTTCATATTAAGGGCAAGGCAAATTTAACTGATGCAAGTGCCGACTTTTGGAAAACTATTAGAATTTGGTCGGAATATATACTAAATGGAACCATAGACATTGAGCAAACGGCTTTAAATTTAATTACTACAGAAAGTATTCCAACTACGAGTATACTATATAAATTAAGAGATAATGTGTTTAGGGATAATGAATTGCAGGAAATTATGGATAAATTGGACTCAATTGCTATTTCTTCAACAAATGATACAACAAAAAAAGGGAGAGAAGAATATCAAAAACTAAGTTTTGAAAATAAGAAAAAATTAATTCAGAGAATCAGGATTTTAGATAATTCTGTTGATATATCAGAAGTTGATGCCAAATTAAAAAAACAACTTATCCTTTCTTCTTATCCCAACCATTTAGATGCATTTCTTGAACTGCTTGATGGTTGGTGGTTGGGAAAAGCAATTGACAATTTAACCGGAAAATTAGATTCAATCAAGTTTGAAGAATTACAACTTAAAATATCCAACATCAGAGACTCCTTTCAAGCTGACAATTTGCCAAATCATTTTCCTGAACAAATGGAGGTGTCCGATGATGATGTAGAGAGTTTAAAAGAAAAGAACTTTTTAAAGCAATTAGAACTTATTTCAATTGGAATCAATTCAAGAACGGTTAAACGTGCAATTAGTGATTTTAGAAGAGCCTTTGAGCAAAGATCGAAATGGCTTAGATTAAACCTTTTGAATCCTGAAGAGGAAGAAGATTATGATAAAAAACTCAAAGACTACTGGCAAAATATTTTTGAGATAATGGGTGATGAGGCAGACGGAAAGGCGGATGATGAATTAAAAAAGCTTGGAAAAGATTTCTACATAAATCAATTTGCCACTAGTTGTCCACAAATAAAAATAAGAGAAAAATTTAATGAAGATTATTTAACTAGAGGAAGCTACCAAATTTTATCAGACAGAAAAAAAATTGGCTGGCATCCAAACTTTGATACGGAAATATGAGAACAAATTGGACAGATAGAAATACGATTGTAGCAAACTTATTTAATCCTGCATTTTGTGGTGAGATAATTAGGGTTGCTGCAATGGAATACAACAAACATACTAAAACTAAATTTCCATTTGCTTTTTCTTTCATTGTATTACCCATTTTATTGCATAAAGAAACTAGAGAAAGATTGCCTCGAAGTACAAGAACTTATTTTTTTGTTTGGGTGGAAAATAATGATAATCTATTTTTCGATTTTTCTAAAAGAGCTAAGAATTTGGTTAAATATACTAAAGAGGCACTTAGTTTTTCGATTGCCTATAATAAAATACATATAAATGAAAAAGGCGAAATTGAAACTGATATGAGTAAAGTGAAAAAATATAATGGAGAAGAGTATGATGAATATAACGATATTTTGAAGAAAGCCCAATTGTTAGGAAAATGGCTTTCTTTTACTAGTGACGTAAAATCTACCTATTCCTTTCTTAGAATAACTCCTTAATTATGCAAATTAATAAAGTAATCTTATATAGCCTAAATGGTGAAAAAAGGATATTGCCTTTCAAATTGGGTAAATTAAATATTATCACAGGTGAATCTAAATCAGGAAAATCGGCATTAATTGAAATCGTTAATTATTGTTTAGCTTCTTCAGGATGTGATATTCCAGAAGGTATTATTAGAGATACAGTTTCTTATTTTTCTGTAATTGTAACTTTTGAGGATAATGAATCTGTTTTCATTGCAAGAGAAAATCCAAATATCAAAGGAATAATTGCCTCTACAACAGTTCAACTAATTCGTAATATTGGTGACACAATTCCTGAGTTTAACGATATAAATTCAAATCTGAATATTGACACTCTTAAAGAATTTCTAACTAGAAAAATTGGCATTTCAGAAAACCTTCATATTCCCGACTCGTTAACAAGAGAACCATTGAAAGCAAATTTCAAACATTCTCGATTTTATAGCTATCAACCTCAATATTTAGTTGCTGATCCACATCAACTGTTTTATAATCAAAATAAAGAATTTGTACCTCAATCTATCAAGGATACGCTACCTTATTTCTTAGGTGCGGTAAATGAAGATTCTCTATTAATTGAAAGCGAGATTACTCAATTAAAGAAGCAATTAAATAGATTAAACAGAGAGCAAAGAGAAGCCGAAAAAATTAAATCAGAAGGAATAAGTCAAGCATATTCTCTAATTGAAGAGGCAAAAGAAATTGGAATTTTAGAAAAAACTGTTTCGCCAAACTCTCAATCTGAAGCATATAAATATTTAGAGCAGGTTTCAAAATGGGAATATCGACCTTTGGAAGTTAAAGGTGAAAATTCAGCTTTAAAAGAACTAGTAGACAGAAGAAGTGAACTAAAAGTTGAATTGGGAAAAATTTCAGACAATAGAAAAGCTGCTACTGATTATTTGAAAAATTCATTTGGATATTCGAAAGAAGCAAAACAACAAGAAATTAGACTAGAATCTATAAATTTATATTCGGAGAATTCAGGATTTAATCCAAATGCCTGCCCGCTCTGTGATAGCACTTTAGATGTTGCAATCCCTACAATTGTAAATATAAACCAATCATTAGATAATATAAAAAATGACTTGAAATTTACAAAGGTTGAAAGTCCTAGAATTCAAGCATATATTGAATCTGTAGAAGGAAGTTATCACGAAATTGAAAGTGAATTAAAGAAAATTGAAAAAAGCATTACTGCATTATATATTGAGGATGAAAAAGCTAGAACATTAAGAGATTTAAATATCAGAAGAGGAAAAGTAATTGGGCGGATTAGCTTGTTTCTAGAGAGTATAGATACAGATATCGAAACTGAAGACATTGTATCAAAAATAGAAGATTTAAAATTTAGAATAAAAGAATTAGAGAATAAAGTAGATAGTGATAATGAAAAAGAAAAGCTTTTATCGATTTTAAATAAGATAAATCTACAAATGAGTAAATGGGTTGAAAATCTCGATGTCGAATATCAAGATTCTCCAATAAGATTTGATTTGGGAAAATTAACCATGTTTATTGATACTGAAACTAAACCAGTTGCACTTCCGCAAATTGGAAGTGGTGCAAACTGGGTTGCTTACCACCTTCTAATAACATTAGCACTTCATCAACATTTCATCCAAAATAAAAGACCAATACCGCGTTTTATAATTTTTGACCAACCGACTCAAGTTTATTATCCACCAGAAAAAACCGATGCTTTGATTGAAGTCAGTGCTGATGAACTAGCTGTAAATAAAATGTTTGATTTCATTTTTGAGGTAGTTGAATCACTGACTCCTAATCTTCAAGTCATCATTACAGACCACGCATATTTAAATAACAATAGATTTAAGGATGCCGTAACTGAAATTTGGAGAGACGGATTGAAATTAATACCAAAAGATTGGGAAAAATTAAACTAAAAGCAAGAGGCACAGTACCTAACAGCTAGAGTTTCGTTGCGTTCGTAGCACGAACAATGAATTGAAAATCACCGAATACTAAAATAGATATGAACCAATTGAGGTAAATTCCTGTTGAACGGAACCGCTAAGATTCCTTCACTATGGGGTTTTCGATAAATGATTTAGAAGAATTTCAAGAGGCTATCGCGCCTCTTTTTTTATACTTGTTTATCCGGGATTACTACTTGTCAAATTGGGATTAACTGACCTTATGATAAAAGAGTAATTTTATTTACTATCTATATTTGAAGTATGGAATGGTATGAGATTTTAGGTTTTGTTGTAGCTTGGTTTTTAGGTCTTTATTTGAGAGGGAAAATTTATGAGCATAAGAATGGGTATAAAGGAAATGATAGTTTGAGAAATAGGAAGGAATAGATGCTTAGTCATCTTTTTTTGTTTGTGAACTTGTCAATTCTAGATAATTTGTAAGAAAAAATAAATATATTTGATAAGTAATAAAAATTTTAAAATGACAACCAATAAACAAATGATATGAAAACAATTTCAAAACTTCTAGTAATTGTAGTTCTGACGGTATCAAGTAGCAGTATTGCATTCGGACAGTCAAAAAAAGAACTTCGAAAACAAATTGACGACTTAAAAAGTCAAATTTCTCAAACTGAAAAAGAGAAAGAAACTGTTAAAGCACGACTTGATAGAATTTCCGATATTAAGGTAGATGAAGTAATTACGGCTGACAAACTTCCGAAGGACATTGTTATTGGTGAAGGCGGTTGGAGAATAGAATTAAATGCCTTTAAATACAAAAGCGACTTAATAGGTCAATTAGGTACAATTTGGGTTGTTGATAGTAATGGATTACTACAACCACAAGGTGCTATAATATTATCCGACTATAAAATAGACCCAACATTAACAAATCGTGATAAGGATGTTATTTATAAAAGTTTTGTTTCAAGTGGATCAAAATTAGAAGGCGATGGTGGGGCACCATTTGCGAAGTTGGCAGCTTCGATACAAAACAATCAATACTCAAGGTTTACAATTAACATTGAAGGGACGTCAACTATCAAAATACAAATGCCCGACTTACAGAAAATTGCAATTTTGGCGAGCCATTTATTTGATGTAAATGGCAACAAGGGTGTGTATATCTGCACGGGTATGCACGTAATTAAATATCATTCTGCTAAATATTCAAAAAGTGACGGCAATGCAAAAATCACTTCCCCTGTAGTAAACATTGGTGGAGAATTTTATGCTGAATCAAGTGAAGAGAATACTGAATATTTTGTTGCACGACAACTAACCCAATTAAATAAACCTGTAAATAAAACACGAGCTGTAGTAAATAATGAATTAAACGCTTTGATTAATACTTCGTCAGAAACAAATATTATTAATCAATCAAAAAAGTATTCACCTGAACAAATTTTAACATTTATACTTAAAAGAGAGCCAACATTTGAAGAAATTGTTGAATTTCAAAATAATCCTGATAAATTTCTGAATGATGTTTCAAGACCGTTTGAATTTAATAATAAGGAAAAACTTTTGATAGAGAATGCCAAATTGAAACTAAACGAATTACCAAAAGAGATTAAATCAGTGGACAATTTTAAATAAGAACTACCTCTAAAAGCTAATGGATTCGTTGCGTGAGTAGCACGAACAATGAAGCCAGTGTTGAACGAACCACTCTATAAAATAGTGTAAAAGCGCAAGATCTTCATAAAAATAGATGTCCTAGATAGCTGGAGGATAAGAGATAGATAAAGAATAATAAATTTAATCCTAATACCACTGGAAAAAGATGCTTAGGCATCTTTTTTTTAATCGATATATTAATAGTAACTGTTTAATTTTTACTGATTTATTTTAGATTTATACTAAAGTATGAATTGATTATATTTGTAGTATAAAATCGGCGACCAGTTTATATCATGAAATCAAAATCAATTTCAGAAAGGATATTATTCAAACAAAAGCACTTGTGAAAGCAGGAAAAATTGCTTCGGATACCGCTAATAGAGCTTCTAGAGCGTTAGGTCTCTCTGTTATGTATATAAAAGACGGAGTTATTTATGAAGAAACTCCAGATGGGAAAATAACGATGAAAAAGCAAATAGAAGAAGAGGTTGTTATTCCTTTTGAAATTAAAAAAGGATTAGTACTGAATGAGAAAAAAGGTTTATTAAAAGGATAAAAATAGATGAGTTTTTTTCTTGAGTATATTACAAAATTAAATAAATTCTCATTCTTCTTTGATATTCGCAAAATCTTATGAAGCGAAAGAAAAGAGGAATAAATCATATAACATATAACAGCTAAACAAGCTTGTCGGACAACGACCGGGGTACTACTTCCTTTTAGGAGGTAGTACCCCGGCTTGTTTTTAATACTTCCTAAAATAAGTAATCATCAATATATCAAGTAAATAATGTGCTGGGGTACAGGGGTACAACATTTAAGTTGTACTTGTCCAAAGTAGTTTCTAATAGTTCCTTTGTTACATACTGAAATTGATTTGATTTGATGTAAAAATGAAGCTTAGTTTTAGCCGTTATTTTCATTTGAATATCGAATAAGTAACAATATAAAGTAATAGCGTATGAATATCGATAGAATGGAATTTATAGCATGGATGGAGCGTATTATGGATCGCTTTGATATTTTGGACGGACATATACATGACGTTCAAACGAAACGAAATAATATCGATGGAGAAGAACTGCTGGACAATCAGGATCTTCTTCAGATGTTAAAAATCAGTAACCGTTCACTTCAACGATATCGTTCATCGGGGAAACTACCTTATTATACTATAAGCGGAAAAATATATTATAAACTTTCGGATGTGCATCAGTTTATACGCGATAGTTTTAATAATCCAATTAAAAAATCGACAAAATGTGACAACTAATGCCACAGCAAGTCAATAGTAAATATTAGGCTTTTTAACTCATTATTTTCGGGGATGTAAATTTTAAATATAGTTATAATGAGTGAGCAACCTATAGACAGACCACAACTTCAAGAGCAATTGTCGGATATTTTATTGGTACTTGATAAAGAAAAAAAGAAAATTGAGGTAGTTAAGAATATTGGAAAGAATAAAGAATTGCAAACCGTAACACCTGAAAAAAAGAATGAAAGCCAGTTTATGCGTGTAGATAAACATGGCGATCTGTTTAGCAATTTTTTTAGCAATTTTTTTAATCAATTGAAAGATCCTACTCGTTTTAATTTTTTTAGAGTATCTGCTCAAGAGGCAATTAGTGTAGCCCATGCAATGCAAAAAGAAATTGAAAACCCAACCGAGGCTGGAAAAAAACTATTTGAAAAACATGAGATAAAAGTTGAATATAAACAAGAAAATCAAAATACTATGGAAACAACACAGTCAACAACGGAAGCAGGTGAATATCGCTTCAAATTAGAACAAATCGATTGGAAAGCTTTGTCTAATCTAGGATTAAATAAAGAACGTCTCGAAAAGATGAATCTACTTGATCCTTTATTAAAAGGCTATAAGACCAATGAGCTAGTTCCCATAAGTCTAAATTTAGGATCAGCAATCACTCGGATGGATGCCAGGCTCTCCCTACAATCTAATGAGGATGGACAAGTAGTTGTAGCCATTCATGGTATCCGTAAAGAACCGCAGTTAAATTTCCCATTCTTTGGTCATGAGTTTACCAAAGAAGATAAGGACAATTTGCTCAAAACAGGAAACATGGGACGAGTGGTTGATCTAATTAATCCTAAAACAGGAGAAACAATACCATCTATCGTGAGTGTAGATAGACTGACCAATGAACTGGTTGCTCTTCGTAGTGAATTTATCAAAATTCCTGATGAGATAAAAGGAGTAAAGTTGGATGAACAACAAAAGCTGACTTTGACAGAAGGAAAATCTTTGTACATAGAAGGTATGATTTCTAAAAAAGGAGAACCTTTCAATGCATCGGTTCAATTCAATGCTGATAAACGATATGTGGAATTTCTATTTGACAGAAATACAAATAGTCAGTCTCAAAGTCAACAACAGAATCAGACTCAAGGACAAGAAGCACCACGCATCTTCAGAGGGAAAGAACTTGACGAACAACAATATCAAAAATTAAAAGAAGGGCAAACGGTGTATGTAAGTGGTCTGGTTGATAAAAAAGGGAAGGAATACCAAGGTTACATCACTTTCGATAAAGAAACTTCAAAAACAGGCTTTTCTTTTGACAACCCGAATAAAATGAAAGAGAAAGCGCAACCAAAAGAAGAAAATATAACACAAGTTGCTGTTAATTCAGAAGGGAAAACCAATGAAGCTACTAAGAACATCAAGGAACCTTTGAAAACAGCTCAGAAAAATCCTGATAGTAAACAACAACAGGATAAGCAGGAAAAACCAAAAGTGGCGACCAAATCGAAAGCTCGAAAAATCTAAGCATTGTAAACGATCATTGAGATGAAAGTAGTAATTGCAGAAAAACCGAGCGTCGCCCGCGAAATAGCCAGCCTGTTAGGTGCCATTGAAAAAAAAGATGGTTATCTGACAGGCAATGGCTATTATGTTACCTGGGCTTTTGGACATTTAGTCTCTCTGGCAATGCCTGAAGAATATGGCATTAAAAGCTTTCAAAGAGAAGCTTTGCCCATATTGCCTGATCCATTTTTGCTAACTCTGCGTAAGCTAAAGAAAAACAATAGCTATATTCCAGATGCAGGAGCAATGAAACAATTAAAAGTCATTAAGCAACTTTTAAAAAACAGCGAAAGTATTATTGTTGCAACCGATGCCGGACGGGAAGGGGAGCTGATATTTCGATATATTTATGAGTATCTAAAATGCCGAAAACCTTTTGAACGTTTATGGATTAGTTCCCTGACAGAAAAGGCAATTCTTAAGGGATTTGACAATTTGAATCCTGGAAAAGAATTTGATAGTCTGTATCAGGCAGCTCTTGGAAGAAGCCGTGCAGATTGGCTGGTAGGAATCAATTCCTCACAAGCTTTGACTATCGCTTCCGGAGCAGGTGTTTATTCTCTCGGAAGAGTGCAGACTCCTACATTGGCTCTCATTTGTAAAAGATTCTTGGAAAACAAAGTATTCACTATTAAGAAATATTGGCAGATTGAATTAGAGCATCAAAAGGAATTCATTAATTTCAAAAGTCTTTCTTTAACGAAGTGGAATGATAGTAAACAGGCAGAAAATGCATTGAAATCGATACAACGGCACAGCACGGCTACAGTGACTGCTGTAGAAACAAAGATGGTCAATGAACAACCACCATTATTGTTTGATCTTACTGCATTACAGAAAGAAGCTAATACTAAATTGAATTTATCTGCTGAGGAAACCCTTGCGATTGCCCAAAGTCTTTATGAAAAGAAATTCATTAGTTATCCACGTACTGGGAGTAAGTATGTTCCTGAAGATATGTGGAGCGAAATACCCAAACTGATAAGTATATTGGAAGAATTGGAAAGATTCAGGGGAGTGGTAACAAAAATGAAAAGAGGGCGTTTGAATAAACGCATTGTTAATGACCTAAAAGTGACCGATCATCATGGCTTATTGGTAACTGATAAAATACCGTCAGCTTTACCAGCAAAAGAAAAAGCGATTTATAAAATGATTGCTTATCGTTTACTAGAAGCAGTGTCTCCTGTTTGTACAAAAGAGATAACAGATATAGCTTTACAACTTCTTCATTATGATTTTGAGCTAAAAGGATGTAAAATTATTAATGCAGGTTGGAGATCCATTAAGGGAAGTTTTATCGATGAAGATAACAATCTCGTCCAGGATTTACCCGAACTAAAAATAGGGGATGAGTTGAAGATTAAAGAAGCAAAAGTCTTAGAAAAGAAAACGAAGCCTCCTGTTCTCTATACCGAAGCGAGTTTACTGGCCGCAATGGAAAATGCAGGAAAACAAATAGGAAACGAACAAGAGCGTAAAGCATTGCAGGAAATAGGTATTGGAACACCGGCTACTAGAGCAGCAATTATTGAAACACTTTTTAAAAGAGATTATGTCAAAAGAGAGAAGAAGTCCTTAGTACCTACAGAAAAAGGATTGAGAGTTTACGAATGGGTAAAAGACAAAAAGATTGCCGATGTAGCTATGACAGCCGAGTGGGAGCTAGCCTTGCAAAAAATCGAGAACAATGAAGTAGATGTTGCAGTATTTCAAAAAGGGATGGAAGATTATACCAAGACTATCATACAAGAAATACTCGCTTTGTCTGTTGAAAAAGAAAAACAACCGGAACTTATTTGTCCAAAATGCAAAATTCAAAAATTAGTAATTCGGGATAAATTGATGAAATGTTCAGATGAAAGCTGTAGTTGGGTTCAGTTTCGAAATATATGTGGAATTCGGTTAAACCTAGTTGATTTGGAAGCTTTGGTTTGTAAAGGCCGAACCAATCTCCTCAAAGGAATGATTAGCAAATCAGGGAAAAAATTCGACGCATTTATAGTTGTGAATGATATTGGAGAGACCACTTTTGTTTTTCCTGAAAAGAAAAAGAGTAAATGAAAAACTCCCGTTTTAGCGGGAGTTTTTCATTATTTTTTAGATTCATCTAAAGAAGATTTTCTGAATTCTTTTAAAAGCTTTTCTAGCTCTAGAGAAGCTTTACGTGCTCTTGTTCCAGCTGCTTTATTTCCTTTTTCTGTTTGTAATTCAGCATCCGCTTTGAATGTCTCAAACCCGGTAGCGATTTTTTCGATTAGTTCTTTCATAAGTAATTTATTATTTCATGTAATGATGTAAAGCTAGCAAATTAGAATGAAATCTAATCCAGATAAAATTAATTTTCATCAATAATTTTTATTCTGCTTTGGAGAATATTTTGTAGCCAATAAAAGCCAAACTGTACCAGATTTCGGAGTATTATTATGAGTTTTTTAACCCCTCTGAAATTAAAAGTTGTTTAGTTTTGATTTAGTATGGAATAAGTTTAGAAACGGAACACTATTCAGTAAAAATTGCACAACAAGGTTTAATGGTTTTGTCACAACATAATTTAATAAAAATAACACAACAATATTTACTAACTTTGTCACGTCATAATTTAATAAAATTAGCACAAAGTATTTAGTAAAAAAAATATAGAAATGGCGACACCACGAGAAAGATTTGTAGAGGCACTTAAATTTCTTCATGAATTGCAGAATAAAGGAGTTGTAGGTATTCATACAGATGATATGCCTAATCGTAAATACCGTGAGATACTTCTGAAGAACGGTTTTATACAGGAGGTAACAAAGGGGTGGTATATTGCTACTAATCCCGAAGAGCGAGATGGAGAAACCACTGCTTGGTACAGTTCTTATTGGGATTTTATAGTAATTTTTTTAGAGCGTAAGTATGGTGATAATTGGTGTCTTTCAGCAGATCAGTCGTTATTGTTACATGCCGGTAATCAATCGGTTCCTCAGCAATTGATCGTTCGTTCTCCAAAGGGTAATAACAACCCTACTGCTTTGCCGCATAATACTTCATTATTTAATATGCGAAGCAATTTACCAATAGAAAATCATTTGATGGTAACAAAAAATGGAATCCGAATGTACAATCTACAGGCGGCATTGATTTATAGTTCGGTCTCTATATATACCCGAAACGCTATAGATGCTCGTACTACACTATCATTGGTTAGGGACGCATCAGAACTATTATCTATCCTTTTAGAAAATGGGCATACAACATTAGCAGGAAGACTTGCAGGAGCATTCCGAAATATTCAACGTGACAAAATAGCCGATCAGATTATAGATACATTTAAACAGGCAGATTACGATATACGCGAAGAAGATCCTTTCACAACTAAACTGGAGATGAAATTGCCAGTCCGTGAGCGATCACCCTATGCTAATCGTATTCGATTAATGTGGTTACAAATGCGTGAAGTGATTATAGACAGATTTGAAGTTGCCCCAGGCTTACCGATTGATAAAGAAGCTTTTTTAAAGAATATTGATGAACTTTACGTTACAGATGCTTACCACTCTTTATCTATAGAACGCTATCGTGTAACTCCGGAACTCATTGAAAAGGTATGTTCCGGAAAATGGAACGCTAAGGAAAACGAGGAAGACCGTAAACAACGTGATGCTATGGCAGCTAGAGGATATTTTCAGGCTTTTCAAGCTGTCAAGGAAAGTATTAAAGAGATACTACAAGGAAAAAATGCCGGTGCACAAGTTGATAAAGACCACTCGAAATGGTATAGGGAATTGTTTGATCCCAGTGTAGCGGCGGGAATTCTAAAAGCTTCGGATTTGGCAGGATACCGAAATCATCAGGTATATATAGGTAATTCCCAACACGTCCCTTTAAGTGTAGATGCCATGCGTGATGCTATGCCGGTATTGTTTGAACTATTAGAAGAAGAACCCGAAGCATCAGTAAGGGCGGTATTAGGACATTTCATATTCGTATTCATTCACCCTTATATGGATGGTAACGGACGTATGGGACGCTTTCTTATGAATGCTATGCTGGTTTCTGGAGGGTATCCTTGGACAGTAATACCTGTAGAAAGACGTGATGATTATATGCAGGCATTGGAAAAAGCCAGTGCAGAGCAGGATATTGTTCCGTTCGCAAACTTTTTAGGTCAATTGGTTAGCGATAGATTACAAGGGAAGGTGGTAGCTAATTTGCCGGATGCTGGTTAAAATTATAATTTTGAAAATAATAAAGGCTGTCTAAATACAGCCTTTATTATTCTTTTTTTTCTTGTACTAAATGCTGTAAATCAGGATCATTTTTAATGCGTTCCAATTCGCTTTCGATAATTAGAACTATATCCCGTTTTATTTGCCTATAATTGGCTTCAATTTCGGTTTTCATTTTATCTTCTCCATTTTCATCAACGAAAGATAGAACTTCAGGTATCTTTTTATAAGCTTTGGTTTCACTAGCTACTTTGTTATTGTCGACTACAATTTCTGCATGAAAAATTTTCTGCTCGATGCGTTCATCGAAATTATCCGAAACAGCTCCCACAAACATTCCTTGAGTAAGTGTGGAAATCTTTGAAGCTGGTATAAGACTGTCCAACTGTGTAGAGATGGAGGTCGATTTATCATTTCTATTTATGGTCATACTTTGCCTTTTCTGCAACACTTTGCCAAAGCGTTCCGATAAGTTTTTTGCTGTTTCGCCAACCACCTGTCCACTAAAAATATTACCTACTGTATTTTGGATAACCTTTGCCTCCTTATCTCCATAGTCCCTTATTAATTGAGAATAATCTTGAAAGCCTAAACAAACGGCTACTTTATTACTTCGTGCAGTAGCAATGAGATTATCTAACCCTCTGAAGTAAATGGTGGGTAATTCATCAATAATAACTGAACTTTTTAATTGTCCTTTCTTATTGATTAGTTTTATAATTCTAGAATTGTATAAACCTAGTGCGGCAGAATAGATATTCTGTCTATCCGGATTATTCCCAACGCAAAGTATTTTTGGCTCTTCCGGATTATTGATATCTAAAGAGAAGTCATCTCCAGTCATGACCCAATATAGCTGGGGCGAAATCATTCTGGACAAAGGAATTTTAGCGGAAGCGATTTGTCCTTGTAATTGATCTTGAGCTCCACCTTGCCAGGCATCCATAAAAGGGGATAGGTAGTTTTCGAGATCAGGATAAGAAGTAAGGATGGTAAATACATCTGCATATTTCTTATTGAGTAACTCAATTGCATGAGGAAATGTACAGTACTTTCCATTATCATAGATTTTCAAAAACCAGATAATAGCAGCTAACAGAATTATCGGAGATTCCACAAAGAAGTCTCCTTGCTTTTGAATCCAACTTCTGTTAAGGTTCAGCATGATGGTATAGGCTGATTCGTAAGCATCGGAGATATCAGTCATAAAATCAGGGTTGATGGGATTACAGCGATGGCTTCTTCTTGGATCATCGAAGTTGATAATGTAGAATTTTGGTTTGACCTTATATTTATCAGAATGCTTTAGCAGATGATTGTAGGCAATGGTGGAAAGATCATCGAATTTAAAATCATAGATGTACATTGAAAATCCCTTTTCGATATGTTGTTTGATGTAATTATTTATAATGGCATAACTTTTACCTGATCCGGGAGTACCCAACACAATAGAGGCTCTGAAAGGGTTTACCACATTAATCCATCCCTCATTCCATTTGCCTTTATAATAAAACTTGGTAGGAAGATTAACAGAATATTCATTTTTCATCAGTTTTGTTTCCTGCATGAAACTTTCGTTTTCGTTATTGAAAACATCGTCCATGAGGTTAGTTCGAAGCAAGCGACTAATCCATACACCGGCAACCATTAAAGCAATATAACCCAGTGAGGTTGTTAGTATGTATAAAGATGTTGCAATCTCAGCGGAAAATCGCAATAAAGGTGTATTGAGAAAGAAAAAAATAAAACCGATGATTAAGACTGTATAGATTTTGGTCCAGGTTATCTTTTCGTTTTTTACTCCTTTTGTTCCCAAACAACTTAATGTCAGTAAGACTAAAGAAAAAATCTTGGTATATAGTGTATGGGAGAATAGGTTTGCTGTCCGTTGGAAATTAGCTAAAATCTTATTGATGATTTCTAATGTCCAACCTCGTTCTAAAAAGAAACCATAACAAAACCAGTAAAAGTGCATTAGTAACAGTAGGATGCTCACTGCTCGCATAAAAGCCATTATTTTGGACAGTCCTCTTAAATCGTCTTCTCCCTGCATATTTTGTAAATTGAATTTTTGGTGAATTTAGAATGGCAGCAAAACCCTCCACTGAATATGGAATTATATGACTGTTAATGGTATTATTTGGCTGTATGAACACTAATAAAAGGAGAACAGAAATGTTTATTTTTGGTCTCCATGTCTTCTGCGTTTCTTCTTTTTCTTCATTTGGTTGGCAAAAGCCTGTTCTTCATAATCATCACCATTTGCTTCGGGTAATAGTCCTCCAAACGCTTCAATTAATCCCAAATTGTTATTAGTGCATGCAGTTTGTTTTGGGTTTAGAAAATTAAAAAGTTGATGAGGTTGTTCAATTTCTTTTTCCGTATTATTTTTTTCTGCGAATGATGGAGGATAGGGATTATTTTGAATACTTTTTTGGCGTTCTTCAATAATTTCATTTTTCCACCAATCATTAAAGACGTTGGCAGAAAGATTTTTGCCCAATTGTGATCCGTTCCAAACACTTCGGGATTCATGGTCAATAAAAGTCATTCCATAAATACGTCCTTCGGGATTCCTTCGAACAACAGTATTAATACCCTGTTCTAATAGTTGTTTTTTGAAGTCAGTTTCATTGGAAGATATATGGATTGCAATTTCTATCGTTTTTTTCAGAAGTTCTTTGGTAGTTGTTGCTTTCATTTTTTCTTTCGATTCCTCGAAATGTTTTTGTAAAGTTTCTAATCCTGCCTGTTTCCCAAAAAGCGATGCTTTGAAGGGATTAGTAGCTTTTTCTCCCTGTTTATTCAAGGCAAAATAAACCAATCCCAGCTTAGGTTGCCCTAGTAATTCCCCTTTTACTTCCTCCGCTGTAATATTAAAAAGAGAAAGTAGCGCATTATAAGCTCCTAAACTTTGATACTGATAATATTTTGGTAAATGCCGAACTACCGAAGCTATTTGGCTTTTTACATTAGCATCTTTATAATCTACGGGGCTGAAAAATGCTTCTTTGGGATTGCGTTCTTTTTCCGTTGCAGCTAGTAATTGATATTGTTGTTCCAATGTGCGGCAAGTATCCATCGAACGCAGTTTTTCATAAGAGTCTGATATTTTTTTACCGTTACGATCCACACAGGTTGATACAATGTGAATGTGGGTGCGTTCAATATCGGTATGTTTGAAAACCACATAAGGCTGATCTCCATAGCCCATAAGTTTCATATAATCGTTAGCTATTTGTCTAAAGTTTTCATCATTAACTTTATCCCTCGGATCAGGGTTGAGCGAAATATGTAACACTGGTTTTTCTGTTCGTTTATTTGCAATCAGATAAGGTTCAAATGAATGATACAATTGTGCAACAGTATAACTACCATTAATTGTTTCTCTTATTCTATGGGTAGCTAATACTTCGCCGTTTTCTTTATCTACTTTGAGTTGGTTATAAGAAAGTGCACCCATAATATTTGCTCCACGACCAATCTTTGCTATCATTTTTTCTCATTTTTAATCAAATGTTTTGCTTCAAATTCTTCAGTCAATTGTATAATATCATGGCATAGTTTCGCTAGTTCTGCTGTTTGTTTTTCCAGTTTAAAGAGATAAGCTGCTGCTTTCTTTTCGGAAAAATTACGGTATAATAGCTTCACAATCTGATTGTAATTCACACCAACGGCACGAAACTGACCAAATAAAGTGGTTAATCGCATGTAGTAATCCATGGCAGCCATATCTATTTTTACAGTTTTTATTTGTTTTTCAAACAAAACAGAAGTAATAAAATGAGCTTTATTGTCTGCTCCTGAAGCATCAAAGAGCGAAAGGAATTTAGCATTTTCCTCTTCAGTAAGACGAAAAACATAACGGTGAATGCTCCGATTCTTTTTAGGATTCCTGCCACCTTTATGTTGTTTGTTGTTTTCTTGTCCATCCATCATAAATCCAGTTATAAATTTACAAAACACCGACTTCGGAGGGGTTTTCAAGCTCCCTGCAAGGGCAAGTTGTTTTGAGGCACGGAATTCATTTCGAGTGCCTCAAAACACAACTTGCTCTGTTCTGTCGAACAGATAATCCGTCCGCCTGTCGGCGAATCCGGATTGAATATAGCAGGGAAAAACGACTTAAGGCCGTTTCGGTTATTACTCAAATATTGATTAGCTCCTTCCATTGATTCATTCGGTTATTGTTTTTTACAAAGTAAAATATTGAAGGAGAAATAATTGTACGGAGTAGGATTGCCAAAAATCGCCAGTAAATGCCAAACATTACCAGGTTAGTAAAAGTGGCTATATAGCTGTGTTTCTTTGTACTTAGAAACAGATATAAGGCTATAAGTAGCTATGTAGGTAACAACATAATTACATCAGTACTCACTTAGCTAAATACAGCTGTACAGTTGTAAAAGAATAGTTATTGAAATAATTAAATAGGTAGTTGGGAACACACAAATGCAATTACATAATGAAGTAAGTCTGCCGGTAGAATTTTAAATCTATAGATACAGACATAAGGTTGTATTCAGGTGCATAAATAGATTGCTGCGTATTTAGTTACCTAACTCTGTATAGAGCTACAAACACACAAAGGAACTTAAGTACTTACATAAATAATTAAAAACAGTTAAAAGATGAATCCAAAACACAAAACAGTATTTATCGCCTTTTCTTCTCAAAAAGGCGGTGTCGGTAAAAGTACCTTTACCACATTGCTTGCAAGTACACTACATTATCGTTTGGGCTACAATGTGGCCGTATTTGATGCCGATTTTCCACAACACAGTTTGATGAAAATGAAATCCCGTGATTTGGCAATGGTCATGGAAAATGAACATTTGAAAAAGCTGGCGTACAAACAATTTACCACCATCAACAAGAAAGCCTATCCTATTATGCAACACAAAGCAGATAGTGTATTGGAAGCGGCACAGGAATTTTTAAATACTTCTCCAGTAGCCGTTGATGTGGTATTTTTTGATCTTCCCGGAACAGTGAACACTCCTGGGATTTTGAAAGCATTGGCGGGAATGCACCACATTTTTAATCCTATCACGGCTGACCGAGTGGTAATGGAGAGTACGCTGATTTTTACGCAGTTATTGCAGGATGTAATTATGAAAAAAGGAGAAACTTCAATCGAAACTATTAATCTGTTTTGGAATCAGGTAGATGGGAGGGAAAGCACCCCTTTATATGAGATTTATAACCAACTTATGGAACAATTAGGATTGAGTTTGATGCAAAGCCAAATCAAAATCAGCACCCGTTTTCGTAAAGAAAGTGAAGAGAATAGCAAAACTGTTTTTCGTTCTACTGTAATGCCTCCGGATGAACGTTTGATGAAAGCCTGTCAGTTAGATCAGTTTGTAAAAGAATTTTTGAAAATTATTCAATTGTAGTTTTATGGAGAAAGATAATAAACGAAAAGTAGCTCCTGAAATCAACGAAGAGTTGATGATGAATCTAATGGTGGATGGAGTAAAAAAGGAAGGTTTACAGCTTCCAACAGAACCAACTGAAGAACCGGAAAAAGCAAAAAATATTTCTAAAGAACTCCCACCTTCAAAATCTTTGATTAAAGAAAAGAGTAGGGGCAAAAGGGGCAACGAAGCAGATTACGAAAGCATTTTTTTAAAAAGAGCAGAAACTAATGCCCGTGATGGAAAAACAGTGTATATCCGACCTGATTTTCATGAAAAACTATCCCGAATTGTACAAGTGATCGGTGAAGACAAGATCACTATTTATGCCTATTTAGATAATTTGCTGGATTACCATTTTCAGGAATTTGGTGAGCAGATTACCAAGAGTTTTAATGATAAATACAAACCTATTTTATAATTGAAGTTATGGAAATAGTAATTGTAATATGCCTGCTGATTGTAATTATCCTGCTTTTACAGGAAAAAATTATTATCAAAGTAGGCAACAAACCAAATCCAAAGCAGAAAGAAACAATTAGTAATGTCTCCGATGTTATGGGACAGCCCAAACCTCAAAGAAGCCTTTCAATGTCAAACCATACCAATGAATGCCAAAAGAAAAATGAGGAGCAGAAAACGAATAATTTTGACATTGAAATTGATGATCAAGATATTGATAAGCAAATTCCGCAGGAAGAGCTGGATGAAGTTTTTGGGAAGCTGCCTGATTTTGAGGAAGAGGAAGAGGAATGGAATAGTTATGGATTATCAGATGGAGATAATGGTTTTGCCCAAGGGGTTACTTTTGAAGAACTGAGTTCGGTAGAGATGTTGTTAAAAAAAGAGAAATGGAAGCCCTCTCAAAAGGAAGCAGCTACTGCTATAGTTCAGAAAATACAGGGGACCGAATTATTCGACCTACTGGAAAACTCTATAGAAAATGCTTCTCAAAAAATAGCTAAGTTGTTAGATGCTACACTTTCTTCAGAAACGGACGCCGGTTCTTCCATTTTGCGGAAAAATGATTTAGAGGATTTTGATATTGGGGAGTTTGTGTGAGCTCCCCAATATTTTATTTAGCTTGATGGTTTTCAAGATCAGTTTTATATGCATTTAATATAGTTTCATTAAGCTTTGCATATTTCTGGAGTTGAGAGATTCTTTTTGTTAACCTTTCAATATCATATTGTTTTGAAAAGTCATCATCAATATTAAAAGTTGTGTTATTATCTAGTAGAACATTAATAATATCTGTTTCAGTATTATCTGATAATTCAATTGTATTTTCAATCCACTCCTTTGTTTTTTCATTTTTTGCATTATTTGAAGCTTGATTGAATGCGTATTCAATCCAAATTCTGGACGTCTTATCAATTTCTTTGGCAATATCCATCCATTCTTCTACAGGTGTATTGTCTATTTTTAATCTCGTTAAGTCTTTACTACGAAATGCATTGTAAAAATACGGATCATCTGTGTCAGGTTTTAACTTAGATAATGTTTCCAAGAGAGACTCGAAACTTTCGAAAGGTCTTCTTCCGGTTGGAAGTGAATGCCGATGTTGCCATAATTTTAATATAACATCAAAACATTCTTTTTCAGCAGCCTCTTTTTGACTACCTTCTGATTGTTCTGCCACAGACATTTTTTCTGCAAGATAATGAGCCATCCAGCGTGAGAAGGTATCAACGCCTGGCTCTAATTTTAGCTCTTTCACGAAGAGTTTACCCAAGTTTATGATTTTTTCCTGTTGTTCTAAGTTCTCCATCTGATGATAGTATAAATAGTTTGTGTATAGGTTTCGAATATTCGTATTTATCTTTCTGGCTTCGGTATTTATAATTAATTTCCCTTTTTATGCTAACTTCGAATATCATGTCACAATTAAGAGTTGAACACATGTGTTTTAAGAATTGTAATGATGCTTTTAATTGTTTACCAGCTTGGTCTGGATTTTCATCTCTGTCACTTCGATGACTACTCCATATTTCGCATTGCAACGCAGGAAAAGATAATGTTGGTAAATACCAAAATTTTCCATCATTCCCCAATGATAAATTTAATCTACTCATTATATCAGCTCCAACTATATAAGGAGGATAATCCACATTATCCGCATAAGGGTCATATTTATCTAATCTTTTAGAAATTGATTCATCTTTAATCCATCCTTTAAGTATAAAAGAATCGGAATCTATTTCATTATCATCTTCTTCGTAGTCTGGAAGTTTATAATCATATGGATCACTACAGGTTTCTAATGCTATCATCAATGATTTTGACGTATTTTTAGAAACCAATGAAGAAGTGATTGAAAAACTTTCTGTTCTTTCACCATCACCTTCTTCCCATCCACCTTTTACACAAAACCATTTTTCTCCGTTAGAATTATCCGTTAATAGTGCTTCAATATAATTATTTTCTGATATATCTGTTCTCCAATTACCATCCTTGTTTTTTGAAATCCATTCTGGTCTTTTTAATGGTACTGGATCAGAATAATCTATTAACCATTTTCCATCATCGCATGTTAATAAATGTCCAGAAATCCACTCATCCCACTCGTTATCATACCAATCACGTTTTGAAACTATAGGCATTTTTTCTATAAGCTTTGCTGCTGCTACCATCATAGAGTGATAGGATAAATAAAAATCAAGATTATCAGTTTTTGGGTAACTTCCATGGCTATGCGAAGTTTCTCTTTCATTGGGATCTCTATTCCATATAGAAACTCTTGGATCATTGTAATATCCATTTTTATCTTTTATACCCCATTCTTTAATAATAACATTAGCAGCTATGTCTTCTACTTGTTTCCCAGGTATGCCAAATACATTGCCTAAGGGTTCAAACCAGTATCTATCAAAATCCCATCCGAAATGAAAATCATATTCAGTAGCAATTTCTGTATTGATATGCCAGTAACTATCAACTTTCTCATTGTAGTTCATTTCCAATATTGGCATTTTATTTTTACCAACAGATTTTAGTTTCCTCAAAGTTTCCTCATTATATATATTCTCCAATGAAATAGAGATATTTACCGCTATTTCTGCTGAAAATTTTTGTATGAGAGCATGAGGCTCTCCAAAGGCATATTGAATGAATATGTCATTGTACCGAGTCAATAATTCAGGCTTTTCTAAAGAAATTCTTACTAAAGCTATTAATGAATATAATCGTGCATGAAGGTTATAAAAAGGAAATTTATGGTTACCATAAGCACCTACTTTATTATACTTTAACCAATTAATTAATTCATCAATGATATCCGTACAGTTAAATTCCGCTAGTACTCTTACTGTATGTACTGCATTCCACCGATCTACCGAGCGAGGAGAACCAAGGGCAGACCAAATGAAACCTGCTATTTGATTATTGATATTTTTATCTGTAAAGAGCTCTTTTCTCCATTCTCCATCACCAAAATCATTGTCAATATGGAGTTCAAATCTAGACAGTGTATAATCAAGTAAATCTGCTGCCTTTAGAGAATCAATTGTTGGAATAGTAATACTTACAAATCCAAAAAACATTTCTGCATCAGAGAACTCATATCCGTTTGCGAGCCCTTCAAATATCCCTTCTTTTAGTTTATTAATTTCATCTTTATTAAGGCTAAAATGTTCCACAAAATATCTAAACGAATATGGACTAACCAGTTCCTGTGCGTACTTGAATCCTAATTGCTTTACTACAACAGTCCATTTTTTCTTGAAACTAACTTTATTTTTCCATTCTTCTGGGAGCGAATTGAAAAATGATGTGAATTCATAATGACTTAATTCAGATGAAAGTAATACTTCGATAAATTTCCAAAGATTGTTTTCACTTAATCTTATTATAGCTTCATTCCAAAAGTTGTTTATATTCCTGTAAGAACTCTTTTTGGATATTGTATTAAATTTATGAATGCATTTTTCAAATTGTTCATTATTTAGAATATTCAGAGTTCCAAAAATATGTTCCCAATTTACATAATCTTCTGTGTGATTTGTGTTTGAAACAGTTTTATTTTTTTTATACTCTGGTAGTGTCTTTTTATTCTTTTGATTATAAACTAAGATTCCATCTAATGCCTCATTCTGGATATTTTGTCGGGAGGCTATTAACTCCATCTTTTTCCAATATTCGGGAGTAGAACCTTCTATTTGAAGCAGATGAATGGCATCTGCAAGTATCTTTTTCTTTATTCCAATATTAGTTTCATTTTCCAGACAGAGAGAAAGCAATTCTTCATGTTGATGATAGGAAAAAAATCTAGACATTGCCCATCCTGTTGAAGACGATATTTTACTAGATTGTATCAATTCAATCAGTAATGCTTCTAATTGGTATTCAAACCTTCCTATGTCTCTATCCCGCCATCGACTTAGTGCGGATATTCCTTCTCCGCTTGATATTCTCGCACAAATTGCAATAGCTTCGCTTCTGTTCCAATACTTTTCGCGTGAGACGTATTCTCCCACTACTTCAGCACAGCGTATAAATCGATACGCTAATTCATCGGAGGTACTATCTCCATTGCATGATTGCTTTGCAAGCGATACAACTGCTTCCCATCTTCTAACTATTTCATCGCCAAATTTAGACACAATATTTACGGCTTCTTCAAAATATACACTTGCGTCATCAGGAGCGGTATTCAATACAGCACGTGCAAGCCCAATATATCTTTCCGCTGTTTCTTCCGGCCCATCTTCGGTGGTGCTTTTTATTCGTTCATAAGCACTTAGCTCAAGTTCTTGTTTTATCAAGGATAAATGCGATAATCTGAATGCCGCTCTTACTATATTGTGTTCATCAGATATCCACAAAGATTTATTGTTTTTGAAGTAGGTATTATAAAACCAGTTTATTTCTTCAGTATTTCCTTTGTTATGTAATATTAGAATAGATGATTGAAGTGCAGCAATTTCATTAGGTAAAGTATCGTAAGATCGATATCTATTGGTTCTTGCATTTATTGATTTGTCATTTGCATTTTTTAATTCATCTGCAAAATTGAAGTCCTGTTGGCTCAATATTCTAACTCTTAGAAAATACCAGGGAAACAATCCATTGATTACTTCTTTGAATTCTTTAATCTCATTATTTCTATCGTTGTCATTCTTTTTCTTTTTTTCTGCTAGATTTTCAGGTAAAATAGCATCAATATCTACTTCCGATTTATCTTCCAATAGCTTTCGGATAGCGAGTGTTTTTAGGTAGACGGTCCGTTCCTCAGATTGATGTTCGCTGTATACCATACGTGACGCTTTTGAAGGTATATAGTGTCTCAATACCCTTAGAATTTGTCGGGAAGGTAAGTTTCTATGTAAACAAGCCTCTGTAAAAGAGACTATAGCGGGTATAATATTGTCATTATGATAGGAATGCTGCGGTCTTTTAATTCTGGATTTTGAACCTGTTAAGAGCATTAAACAAGTATCTATGAGATGTTTTTCCGGAAATATGCCAATTTTCATGAGTTCGCTAACAATAGCCACTGTATAGTATTGTTGTCTGGTGCAAGTTTTTAAAAAATCATTAATAGCTTCAAAGTTTCCAACATCTACAAGCCTTTTTATTAGATTTTTTATTATTCCAAAAACAAATGCTTTGGATGTGAATCGATTTAGAAAATTAATACAATCTTCTACTCCATAAATATTGAAAAATGCATATGCTAATTCTACAACATTACCTTCTGTAACTTCATTTTGTGGATGGCGTTCATCACTTTTTTTAAGTTCTTCAAAGTGTATTTTTAGCCAATTTACAGCTGCTCTTAAATAGCCTCTGGCTTCTCCCTTATATTCATTAATTCCTGACAATAATGAAGCAGTATATACATTTTCAGAGCCATTCCAAGCTCCACTCAATAAACGCTTGAATGCAATATCCTGAACCTTCTGTTTATCCTGTAAATTGACAAGTAAATCAATATTGTTAAGAAAAAGCCCCAGTTGCCTCTGATTTCCTGCTACTTCCTCGCCAGCTCTCATAGCTATCTTAATGGCATCATTATATTGCTTTGCTCTCAATGCAGCACGAAAAGCAAACTGTAACCTATAAACACGTACATTTCTTGCATCAATAGGATTATCTTCTGGCAAATAATTATCAGAAAGTGCAATCTCGATTAGGTTTTCATATTTTTCTGCTTGAAGATACAGGTGAGGTAAAACCTCAGCCACATAAGTGTAATCCTTAGCTAAAGGCTCTAATATGTTTATATAGTTCTCAAAAATTTCTTTTTTTGCTAAGAAAGTCTTTCTGAACCAAGTTTCTGTTGGCTCATCTCTGAATTGAACTGATTCGTCTGACAACCACAATGAACGACCGATATCTGCTACAAAGCTCTTAATCGTATCGGTTGTTACTCTTGCTGCTTTTGCTAAGATTTCTATTGGAATATGAGGTGGTAAGCTTGCCAGTCCTAAACATATTGCCTGTATCTGCTCTTGAAAAGAATCCGACAAGGAGTCTTTTATTGCTGATATAGCTGTATTTAATTGCAGTTCAATTTGCTCTTCAACCGTCATTCCCGCAGGACCTAATCTACTTAATAATTCAGAAACAGACGATGCTTTGACACTCAAGGCGTTTGCCTGTACACGAGGGTTGCCACTAGTTAACCGATGAAATTCAGTTCCATCGTTTTCATCAGCTTCGGAGAACCATTTCTGTAAATTTATTAGCGATTCCGTTTCTGAAAATTCTTTTAATTCAAACTGAACAATTTTAGAGCTAGGTTTTAGTAACTCAATTCGTTCTGTTCTACATAGTAAAACCAGCTTACATCCCTCCGGTATATTTTCACGAAGCAACTCATTAGCAAAACAGGGATGATTATATTCTTGGGCAGCCATTTCTGCATTATCTGCCGCATCAATCAAAATAAATAAGTTGGCAGAATTATTTGTTTGTTTTAAGGTTTTTACAACGGTTTCAATCCGCCATAAGAACTTCTTCATAATATCATTATCATTAGATGTATCCTGTACAAGTAAAGGATCACATAGACCTTTTACGGCAATTTCATTGATAATTTGTACCAAGGCATCACGATGTCTATGTCGAGGCTCACTACGGTTTCTATATCGTCCCGCTCCAAAACAATCATAAGCAATACCTATTGAATCTGAGGGTAATCTATGTATTAGCTGTCGACAGAATACAGATTTTCCAACACCGCCTGGCGCATAGACAATGACAGGATATGAAGCACTTAAAATATTTTTTATAAGCTCTTCGTGTTGTTCCCTGTTAATAATATTGTTTGCTTGTTCCCATATAACGGGAGCCGGAAAAAGATCTCTTTCAGAGGAAATACCAAAACGTTTTAAAATATCTTGCCGGGAAATTATCCCATTAGAGTCTGGTAGAACCCTTTCCTGTACAAGAGCAACAATACTTTCAATTTGAGCATTATCAACAGCTCCAGCAATAAGTTGTGCTATTTCTAATCTCAGCTCATCTTTTTGAGTATTATAATCGCCCTCGCCATCATCGAAGTTTAACAGTTTACAAAACTTACTCAGTTCATCTGAAGAAAATCCTGTATATTTTTCAATAGTATTTGTAAACCTTTTATTAACTGTTTCATTATTTGCTAACAAAATTATATTCTGTTTGAAAGAATCTTCTATTGGTCTATTAGTAACAATGGTAAATGAAAAATCTGGAGGATTATTTTCTATTAAATGTTGGCCATATCTTTTTGAAAACCCCTCAATCGTATCCTTCAAGTCACTCAAAACAAACGGAGAATCTTTCTGAACTGTTGTGTGTTTTAATTGGTAATATTTAATCTGTTTTTTGTTGATTATCTCATCGTAATATTCAGCGACATCTACAACATATTCTCCTTGCTTCTCATTTTCTTTTGAGCCTTCAATCACAATCGATTCTATTAAACCGTTTGGATACACCAATCCTAAACAACGTCTGGCTGCCCATCTGTAGTGAAATACATCTCCCGCTCTTGAATATGCTACTAAGTCATTTGACATTATTTATATTTTCTATGTTAAAAAGATTTTAAAGTAGCTAATATACTATTTTTTGAGGGTAATAATTGCCACTTAAAGCCAAACAATTTCTCTTAATGCCACTTTCTTATTGCCCCCAAACTTTCATAACACCTTTGTCACAAAATCTTGCAAAGTGCAGGAATACATAACAAGTTAACTCATTCAATTATGGAAAAACAAAGAAAAAAAGTAATGCTGTCGGTCATAAGTATGCTGTCAGCTTACAGTGCGTTTGCCCAGGGTAATGGTGCAGCAGGAATTAACGAAGCGACACAAATGGTAACCTCTTATTTTGATCCTGCCACCCAGCTTATTTATGCCATCGGAGCAGTAGTTGGTTTAATAGGAGGTGTTAAAGTGTACAATAAATTCAGTAGCGGGGATCCCGATACCAGTAAAACAGCGGCGAGTTGGTTTGGAGCTTGTATCTTTTTGATCGTATCAGCGACCATCTTGCGTTCCTTCTTCCTTTAATCTTTTGGCTGATGAATACATATAACATCAACAAAGGTATTGGGAGAACAGTAGAGTTTAAAGGATTGAAAGCACAATACCTATTCCTTTTTGCAGGAGGATTGCTTGGCATTCTTATTCTAGTAATGGTATTGTACATGGCAGGAGTTAATTCTTATATCTGCTTGTTTATCGGGATTGGTGGAAGTTCTCTGATTATATGGCAAACTTTTTCCCTTAATCAGAAGTATGGAGAACACGGCTTGATGAAAATAGGCGCACGTAAAAGACACCCTCGATACATCATCTGTCGCAAGCCTGTGTACCGCTATTTCAAATTAAAATCCAGAAACTTATGAGAAATAAATCAAAAGCGACTACGCTGGAAAGTAAATTTCCATTGTTAGCGGTAGAAAATAATTGTATTATCTCAAAGGATGCGGATATTACCGCTTGTTTTCGGGTACAACTTCCAGAGCTTTTTACAGTTGCTGCTGCTGAATATGAAGCCATTCATTCCGCATGGCATAAGGCAATCAAGACTTTGCCCGATTATACGGTTGTACACAAACAGGATTGGTACATTAAGGAAAATTATGCTCCTGATATGGCTCAGGAAGATTTGAGCTTTTTAGCAAAATCCTACCAGCAACATTTTAATGAACGCCCGTTTCTGAACCATTATTGCTATTTATTTCTAACCAAAACGACTAAAGAGCGTATGCGAATGCAGAGCAATTTCTCTTCGCTTTGCAAAGGTATCCTTATTCCAAAAGAAATAAGGGATAAAGAAACCATTCATCGTTTTATGGAAGCTGTAACGCAGTTTGAACGAATAGTAAATGATTCTGGTTTTGTGAAATTGGAACGATTAACTGAAGAGGATATCATTGGAACAAATGACAAACAAGGCTTACTGGAACAATACCTGACGCTTTCAAGGGAATTAGGAACTCCAATGCAGGATATTGCTCTGGGAGCTGAAGAAGTTCGTATTGGTAACAAAAGACTCTGCTTACATACGTTGTCAGATACGGATGATTTACCCGGAACTGTTTCGGCTGAAACCCGTTACGAAAAACTTTCTACAGATAGAAGTGATTGTTTATTGTCCTTTGCAGCTCCGGTTGGATTACTGTTGAGTTGCAACCACATTTACAATCAGTATCTGTTTCTGGATAACAGTGAAGACAACCTGCGTAAGTTTGAGAAATCAGCAAGGAACATGCACTCGTTGGCTCGTTACAGTAGAGCCAATCAGATTAATAAGGAATGGATAGAACGTTATCTGAACGAAGCGCATTCTTTTGGACATTCATCGATTCGGGCGCATTTCAATATAATGGCTTGGTCAGACAATCCGGTTGAGCTAAAACAGTTGAAGAACGATACAGGGAGTGCTTTGGCACTGATGGAATGCAAACCCAGACATAATACCACAGATGTAGCCACGCTCTATTGGGCAGCAATGCCAGGCAATGCCGCAGATTTTCCAAGTGAAGAAAGTTTTTACACTTTCATAGAACCTGCTTTGTGTTTTTTTACGGAAGAAACCAACTATCAAAGTTCGCCGTCACCGTTCGGAATCAAAATGGCAGATAGACTTACTGGAAAATCCATTCATTTGGATATTTCCGATTTGCCGATGAAGCGTGGTATTATCACCAATAGAAACAAGTTTATACTAGGCCCATCAGGTTCAGGAAAGTCATTTTTTACCAATCACATGGTTCGTCAGTATTATGAACAAGGAGCACATGTGTTGCTGGTGGATACCGGTAATTCTTATCAGGGATTGTGCGAACTCATCAAAGATAAAACCAAAGGAGAAGACGGTGTTTATTTTACCTATACCGAAGACAATCCAATCGCTTTTAATCCTTTTTATACTGATGATGGTGTATTTGATATTGAGAAAAAAGAAAGTATCAAGACCTTGATATTAACCTTATGGAAAAGGGATGATGAACCGCCAACCCGTTCCGAAGAAGTGGCCTTGTCCAATGCAGTGAGTGGATACATTGAACGAATCAAGCAGAATGACGAATTTCCTTCTTTTAATGGGTTTTATGAATTTGTAGGAGTGGACTATAAAAAGGTGTTGAATGAAAAGCAGGTACGGGAAAAAGACTTTGACCTTGCCAATTTTCTCAACGTATTAGAACCTTACTACAAAGGAGGAGAATACGATTATCTACTCAATTCTGATAAACAACTCGACTTACTTTCTAAACGATTTATTGTATTTGAAATTGATGCTATCAAAGATCATAAAATTCTTTTTCCAATTGTAACCATCATCATCATGGAGGTTTTTATCAATAAGATGCGTCGCCTGAAAGGAGTTCGGAAACTAATCCTGATTGAAGAAGCCTGGAAAGCGATTGCAAAAGAAGGAATGGCGGAATACATCAAATACCTTTTTAAAACAGTTAGAAAGTTTTTTGGAGAAGCTATTGTTGTAACTCAGGAAGTAGATGATATCATTCAATCACCGATTGTAAAGGAAAGTATCATCAATAATTCGGATTGTAAAATACTGCTGGATCAGCGGAAATACATGAACAAATTTGATGAGATTCAAGCCATGCTTGGACTCACCGATAAAGAAAAAGCACAGGTGCTTTCCATCAATATGAACAATGACTCTAAACGACTGTATAAAGAAGTTTGGATTGGCTTAGGAGGGACGCATTCAGCAGTCTATGCCACAGAAGTCAGTGTTGAGGAATATTTGGCTTATACCACAGAAGAAACTGAAAAGTTGGAAGTGATGCGTCTTGCGGAAGAACTCGATGGAAATGTGGAACAGGCTATCAAACGGATAGCACTTCAGAGAAAAGAAAACAATTCGTAATTAATTTAAAATTCGATAAAAATGAGAAAAATGATTTCAATAGTGTGTGTAGTAATGCTATTTACTGTCACATCGAAAGTAAAAGCCCAGTGGGTGGTAACTGATCCATCCAATCTGTCTCAAAGTATCGTCAATACTGCCAGGCAGATTGTACAGACTTCCACTACGGCTACCAATATGATTAACAACTTTAAAGAAGTTCAAAAAGTCTATAATCAAGGGAAAGAATATTATGATAAGCTAAAAGCGGTAAATAATCTGGTTAAAGATGCTCGTAAAGTCCAACAGACCGTTTTGCTTGTGGGTGATGTTTCTGAGATCTATGTAAAGAATTTTGGAAAAATGTTGAATGATCCCAATTTCAATCAGCAAGAATTAACGGCTATCGCCAATGGTTATTCCATTTTGTTAAATGAAAGTACTAACCTTCTGAAAGAGTTAAAGCAAATAGTGTCTGCTTCTACTTTGTCCCTGAATGACAAAGAGCGGATGGATATTATTGACGGTGTGTATAAGGAGGTCAAAGAGTACCATAATTTGGTTCGCTATTTCACCAACAAAAATATTTCTGTAAGTTATCTGCGATCGAAAAAAGCCAATAATAGTAAAAGAGTATTGGATCTTTATGGTACGGCTAATCAAAAATACTGGTAATCATGGAATTCAGTAATCTTCATGAAGTATTACGCTCGCTCTATGATGAAATGATGCCACTATCAGCTGATATGGCAGCAGTAGCCAAAAGTCTGGCAGGATTAGGTGCTTTGTTTTATGTAGCATTGAAAGTTTGGCAGGCACTGAGTAGCGCAGAACCCATAGATGTGTATCCACTTTTGAGACCTTTTGCATTAGGGATTTGTATTATGTTTTTTCCCACTATGGTATTAGGAACGCTTAATGCGGTGCTTAGTCCGGTGGTTATCGGCACACATAGTATCTTAGAAAATCAGGTTTTGGATTTGAATGTGCTACAGCAGCAGAAAGACCAACTGGAAAGAGAAGCCATGCTTCGTAATCCAGAAACAGCCTATTTGGTTTCGGACGAAGAATTTGATAAGAAATTGGATGAACTAGGGTGGACACCAGCGGATTTAGTCACTATGTCAGGCATGTATATGGAAAGAGAAATGTACGGAGTCAAAAAGGAAATTCGTGATGGCTTTAGAGAGTTTTTGGAAATCTTGTTTCAGGCTGCTGCACTTGTCATAGATACGATACGCACTTTCTTCTTGATAGTCTTGTCCATATTAGGACCGATAGCTTTTGCAATTTCAGTTTGGGATGGATTTCAGTCCACACTCACACAATGGCTTACCCGATACATAAGTGTGTATCTCTGGCTGCCTGTTGCCGATCTTTTCAGTGCAATGCTATCCAAGATACAATCTTTAATTCTACAAAAGGATATAGAAAGCTTGTCTGATCCCAATTTTATTCCTGATTCCTCCAATACGGTGTATATCATCTTTATGATTATAGGCATCATTGGCTATTTTACAATTCCTACGGTAACGGGTTGGATAATTCAGGCTGGGGGAGCGGGTAATTTTATGCGTAATGTAAATCAGACCACAACCAAAACTGGAAACATTCTAGGTGCCGGGACAGGAGCAGTTGCGGGCAATATTGGAGGCAGATTAATGAAGTAATAATATTAAATAGCAGTAAAATGGAATTTAAAACCTTAAGAAATATTGAAAACAGTTTCAGGCAAATCAGATTGTATGCCATTGTATTTGCCACATTATGTATTGGTGTAACAGGATATAGTGTCTGGCAATCGTACCGTTTTGCAGAATTGCAACGTCAAAAGGTCTATGTGTTGGACAACGGAAAATCGCTAATGCTGGCACTTGCACAGGATGCTTCTATCAATCGTCCTGTTGAAGCCCGTGAGCATGTTCGACGTTTTCATGAACTTTTCTTTACACTGGCACCGGATAAAAATGCTATAGAAAATAATATGAAAAGAGCGTTCAACCTTGCAGACAAAAGTGCATTTGATTATTACAAAGATTTGTCTGAAAAAGGATATTACAACCGTATCATATCGGGCAATGTGCAACAACGTATTGAAATAGATAGTGTGGTTTGCAACTTCGATAATTATCCGTATGCCGTCAGAACTTATGCTAGACAATTTATTATTCGCTCCAGTAATGTCACTAAACGTAATCTGGTGACAAAATGTTATCTGGTGAATTCTGTTCGATCCGACAACAATCCTCAGGGCTTTAATATTGAAAAGTTTGCGGTAGTAGAAAATAGAGATATAGAGGTTGTTGAACGGTAAAAAATGATTAAGATGAAAGAACTACGAGGAAAAATAAATAGTTGGTTTGAAGCCCTTGATACCCGTTGGCGAGAACTTCCTTTGCAGCAACAGTACAGATATCTTATGTGTTGCTTTTTGGGATATTTGGTTCTTACAATAGCTGTTATTCTAAAAGTTTGGTACGACTTTGAAAAATCTAATCGTAGTCTAGCCATTGAACACATTGAAAACCCTGTTGTCAGAAAAAAAGAATCCACTATTACATTGCAGGATTCATTGTTAAAAATCATAAAAAATAAAAAACATGAAAGAAGATAAAAATAAAAAGGATATGGTCTTTGTTTGGGATGGTAGTTCAAAAGAAGCTACAGACGTGCTTCAGGAAAATACAGAGAACAAATTCGAAAAACTGAAAAAGCCAATCATTTTTTTTCTGATGGGAGTTGTATTTCTGGGGTGTATGTATTTAATATTCAAACCAGCTGAAGATAAAAAAATAACGGAAATCATGGGCTTTAATGACTCTGTTCCACAAGCTACTAATACATATTTACAGTCTGATAAACAAAAAGCCTATGAGCAGGAAATGCTGGAACAAATGAATCAGGAAAAGCAAAATGTATTGTTATCTCTGTCTGACTATTGGAAAGAAGATGATATTGATAGTCAAAGTTCAACGGTTTCTGAATATGAGGATGAAACTTCTAATAATGCAGTAAGAAATAGGAATCCTTCTTTGGACAGTTATCGCAATGCCCAAAATACTTTGGGGACTTTTTATCAGAATGATAATTCGGAGACAATTCAACTACGTAAACAACTAGATGAATTAAAAGCACAATTGGTAAAAAAGGATAGTGAAGCGGTTGATCCTGTAGAAAGCCAATTGGAATTAATGGAGAAATCCTATCAGATGGCTGCAAAATACCTACCGACAAATATGGCTTCAACTGAACAGTTAAAGGAACAAAAAACACCATTTTCTAGTTCATCAACCCAAAAGGAAGTTTTTATAGGTGTTACACCTAATCTTAAAAAAGTTGTTTCTGCTTTGTATAGAGAACCTACAGATAGTACAATATTTGCCAATTGGAGTGAAAATCGGAATCATGGATTTTATACCGTAGGGAAAACCGAACAGCAAATTCAACCTCAAAATAGTATCCGCGCTGTAATTCATGAAACACAGCGGCTAATAGGAGAGGGTAGTGTTCGTTTGCGTTTGTTGCAAGCTGCAAAAACAGCAAATCATCTTATTCCACAGGGAACGGTATTGACTGCCAATGCAAAGTTTCAACAGGGACGACTTCAAATGAAAATTACTTCGGTAGAACTGAAAGGTAGCATTTTTCCTGTTGCTATTACAGTCTATGGATTGGACGGACAAGAAGGTCTATTGGTGCCTTATTCACTTGAAATGAATGCCCTCACTGAAATGGCTTCCAATATGAGCCAAACTTCCGGTACTAGTATCATGATGACCAGATCAGCCGGACAACAAATAGCAGGCGATTTAAGTCGGGGTGTGGTACAAGGTGTTTCGGGTTACTTTTCTAAAAAAATGCGAACTCCAAAAGTAACATTGAAAGCAGGGCATCAGGTGTTCCTTATTTCAAAAAAATAATGATTCAATTTTGTGAAATTTAATAAAGTAAAAGATGAAAACAACAATTAAAAACATACTAGTAGTAATGGTTTTAGTGATAAGCTACACTACTAATTCTCAAAGTAAACATACAGCTCCAGATACAACTAAATTGAATTTGGGAAAGATAATGCCGTATCAAATTACAGTAACGTATAATAAAACTTCACACCTTATATTTCCGGCTGCTATTCGTTATGTGGATTTAGGAAGTGAATATCTGGTTGCTGCTAAGGCGGAAGATGCAGAAAATGTATTACGGGTAAAAGCAGCTGTTCGTGATTTTGAAGAAGAAACCAATTTTTCAGTGATAACTGAAGACGGTCATTTTTACAATTTTAACGTGTTGTACAATCCTTGTCCTACCAATATGAATTATAATCTTTTGGAAATGCAAAAGAGGATGAACAGAGCCAATACCCATGATGTACTTTTTGAGGAATTAGGAAAGAATACGCCTTCTGTAGTTGAAAATTTAATGGGAAGAATTTATAAGAAAGACCGATCGCTTACAAAGTATTTAGAAGCGAAGAGTTTTGGTATCCAGTTCCAATTGAAAGGAATTTATATCCATGATAACAAGTTTTATTTTCATACTGTACTTCGTAATTTTACTGATGTGCCGTTTCAGATTGATTTTGTTACTTTCAAAGTGGTGGATAAAAAAGTCGCCAAACGAACCGTGATACAGGAAAGAATGTTGACTCCATTACGAATCTACAAACCGCTGGATGAAATTAGGGCTAATACGACAGAACGGAATATTTTTTTACTGAATCAATTTACTATTGCTGATGATAAGTTACTATTGATAGGATTCTACGAAAAGGGTGGAAGCAGGCATCAGATACTGAAAATAAAAAATTCCGATTTGGTAAGGGCAAAACTTATAAAAAAGATGAAGTAGAAAATAAGTTTAAGAAGAGTAGGAGAGGCTGTTTTATAAATCATGAAATAGCCTCTTGGTATTTAGTGTTTTTGATTTCTTAACTGTTTTAAAACAATAAGTTAGCTTTGAATTCCGTTTTTAAATTTGAAAGAGAAACATAAAAATATAAATTATGAATCCAGCATTGGTTTTAAGTATTCTAGCTTTGCTAAGTGGTCTTGTTCTTCGTTATTGGATTAACAGAAGAAAGTTTTACAGAAGAAGTTCTTTGGGAGCGGAAGGTTTTTCGAGTTATGAAAAATCGGTTATCATTACTTTTTTGGAACGTACCGGAAAATGGATTGCCTATATCCTGATTCTTTTTGGACTTTTGTTTTACTGGAGCTATTCAAGACAAAAGAAAGAAAAAGAAAAGGAAGTTCAAATTGAAATGCAAAATCTAAAATAACAAAACGAAAAAGGAGGATTAGTGGATATCCTCATATAAAACTCGCAAGCTTTTTGGTAAAATAGGAGGATACATATTTTATCAAAGTGCTTGTATCCTATTTTACAGCAAAAAGACTTTCCCGACCAAAGGAGGGATTGTTTTTTTACTCTGATTTGTATTATTAATCAGGATAAATTACAGGCTTAATAAATAGAAGAACGTGTGTTGAATTTTGAAATTCAACCTGCTTGATACAAAAACTTGCTACTGGTAGTATTCTGCTTTTAGTTGTTAATTATCAAATATTCTTTTTTCTTAATTTCTATTTACAATAAATTTTGGTAATAATATACATGTGTAACCCAATAGTTGTAATTAGTATAAAATAGTGTTAAGCTTGTTTGAGTTTATGAAACTAGTGTTTTAAAGTAAATTTCTATTTCTTCTCTTAACTCTTTGATATCATTCTCAAAAGTCTGTACATCTGGAAGTTTTCTCAACTTTTCAATTCTTTGTTTGATAAAATTTTCTTCACCTGCTGTGGTGATATAATGGTACTGTGTGTTATTAGGATCAGGATATTCTAGTATGGAAGTTAACAAGATAATTTCATCTCGACTAACTTCATTTATTCTTTTGTATTTCTCATGTAAAACCTTCATTTTATTTGTTATTTCATCGGTCAAAAGTATTTTATTGCGATGGGTAAAAATTAAGGTTTTATCAAATTCAAAGTGAAAAGTTTCAATCTGTTTTTGTAACAGTTCATGGGTATTGTAAGGTGGATTAGTAAAATTAGTAAAACTAAAATGTAAAGTAACAATCTGGTCATACAGTGCTTTTAAACATTCGATTTGCAATTCTGTATGCCTGGTAAATTTTATTTCTCTTTTGGTAAGATCAGCTTTAAAAGATTCAATTTTTTTTGAAAGTAAAATATCTTTACGATAGTTAATACCCCCAATGACTATTATGACAATTAGAAGAAACCAATTTGTTATGTCCTTGTAATTTACAAGAACATTTTTCGTAATATCTATAGTTGTTTCAGACATTTTTTATGTTGTAAGGTCAAGGAATAAATTCTTCTATATCGAGTTTATTTTAAAAGTAAAGGATTGTTTTCTAGAAGATATTTATATACTGCTTTTGCATTTTCAGAAGTTATTACTTCGCCTAAAATTAAATCTCTAAATTTTCCTTTCAATATTTCACTCCAATTCTTTTTATTTAAAAATAGAATCAATTCTTTTAATTCATCAACTTCATTAAAGATTATCTCATTTGATAAATCTTGTTTTAATTGTATCTCATTAAGTCTATCAATAATTATTGTTATTTCGTTTTTGGAATAATAATCTTTATCAGATTTGGATTGACTTTCATAAATATACCATTCTAATAAATCGATGAATGGTTTAAAGAAATTTTCAATTAAGCATTCAAGTCTTTTATTATAATCACCAGTTATACCGTCATACCAATTTGCAGGTGCATATAAATAATGATTTTCAAACTTTGTTTCTTGATCAGATAATTCTTGTATTATGAAAAAGCCAAAAGCCCCTTGTTCTTCTCTATTTTTAATACTTAATTTGATTGATCTTTTTATCCTAGGGTCAAGTATTACATTATTTCTAGTCGGTGGTAATTCATTTTTTAAAATAGAAAAATCATCAATAATTCTATCTAAAATCCTTTTTGAAATAGGTTGATTATTAAGAAAACTAAAAAAATGTGAAATCTTATCTTGCACATAAGCTCTATCTGAATAAATTATGTCACTAGAGTATGAATTAATTTTTTCTATCAATTCATCCAAATTTAATGTCCTCATGAGTTCTTTATAAATGTTTATGGTAATTATATGCTTGTGTGACCCAAATTTATGAAGTTATTTATTGAAATTTTTAATATTTTTCTTAATATTTTCTTTTGTTTTTACAGTTAAAATTTAGAGAAAAAATAGCATGGCATTTAATTTAAAACCAAAAGTTAAAGATATTTTTGATATTGTATGTAAAATTAGCTCTTATTTATCTATAGTTGGAACTGCTTGCGTAATTTTCTTCTTTTTGAACCACAGACTAATTTTGATTGGATACCAGATTGATGTAAAGTTACACTATGTCAGGCAAAACGAAAAGGAGGATAGCGAATATCCTAACGCAATAATACCGCAAGCTTTTTGATAAAATGAGAGCATTCACATTTTGCCGAAGTGCTTGCTTCTTTTTTTATAGTAAAAAGACTTTTCCGACCTTCGGAAGGGAGTGTCTTTTTACGCTGATTTGTATTGCTAATCATGATAAATTACAGAGTTAATGAATTGATATAAGTTTTAAGAACAATGTTATCAATAATACAGCGGCGTTCTTTTGCTTCTCCTATGTTTGTATAATATAATCTAAGTGAGGAAAAGTGAGATAGATTTTGCTTTAAAGAGCTTAATAGTATTTTCAAGCGAAGAAACTGCCTCTTCTTCTTTTACCTCCTATGTTTGTATAATATAATCTAAGTGAGGAAGAGTGAGAGCAGATTTTGCTTTAAATAGCTTAATAGTATATTCAAGAAAAGAAACTGCCTCCTCTTCTTTTACCTTTTAGAATCTGAACAGAATGTAAGGAATTCACCCACAAACATTGGGTTGTATAGCCAGTATATCCATTCAGGAGAAAAGATGTAGAAAGGTTATCACTTACCTAAACCAGATAAGATGAAGGTATTATTAAAACAGACAGTAGGAATTGATGTCGCACAAAATGAATTAGTTGTATCGCTTGGTCGAATGGATCAACAGATAAGCATAGAAGTTTATGCCTATAAAGTATTTCCCAACACACAAAAAGGATTTTCCAGTCTTGTATCATGGGTAAATAAGCAAACATTAACTAATGCAGAGGTACGGTATGTGATGGAAGCTACCGGAGTTTACCATGAATCCTTAGCTTATTACCTTTGCACTAATCAAAAACAAGTTAGTATCGTTTTACCAAACAAGATCAGTAATTATGTAAGGACACTTGACATAAAAACTATTACAGACAAGAGTGCTTCACAAGCCATTGCAAGATTTGGCTTGGAAAGGCAATTAGAAGTATGGCAACCTCCATTAAAAATATTCAATGATTTGAGACAGCTTTGTCGAGAACGAGAACAACTGGTACAGGAACGGACTATGTTAAAAAATCAGCTACATGCTGAGCGTACTTCTGCAACATCTAGCGAAAAATCAATAAAACGTACCAAGAAAAGAATTGCCATGATTGATAAGCAGGAAAAGGAAATAATGGAGGAAATTGCTGCACTTATCAAAGGAGATGAAGCTATAGCTAAAAAGATGAAAGTAATAACTTCTATACCAGGAATAGGAAATCTGACTGCTGTCACCATTATCGCTGAAACCAACGGATTTGAATTAATAAAAAATAAAAGACAGTTGGTAAGCTATGCTGGATTGGATGTAAGGGAAAAAACATCTGGAACTTCTGTGAAATCTAAACCCCGAATATCCAAGCGGGGTAATCGGAATTTAAGGAAAGTAATGCACTTCCCCGCATTGGCTGCAATCAGAACCGATGAAAACTTCAAATGTATTTTCTTAAGATTGGCTTCAAGGCATGGCATTAAAATGAAAGCAATTGTTGCCATTCAAAGAAAGCTTCTGGAGCTAACGTATATCCTATGGAAATCAAATACGTCTTATTGCTCAAATTATCACAATCAGAGTACTACAACAGAAACAATAACCATGTAATAAAATGAAAAAAGGGTAGCTGTTTTATATGCTACCCAATAATAAATATGCAAAACAAGATGAATTCTCAATAAGAAATTCATCCGCAGTGTTATGCTTTCTCACGAACAATTCTGTTAACCTTCATTATTATTTTGCAAGTTTTAGAATGCGATACGCACCTTTTGCCACAATTAGGAATACAAGCGCTCCAATAATAAGATCGGGATAACTTGAATTTAGCAACTTAACTAAAATAGCTGCAATGATAACACCTGAATTAATAATAACATCGTTCGATGTAAAAATCATGGAAGCCTGCATGTGCGCTTCCTTGCTTTTGCTCTTTTGTAATAGGTAAAGACATAATACATTTGCTATCAACGCCAGAACAGAAACGATAATCATTGTTTTAAAATCGGGCATTTGTTCTATTCCTATAAAACGTCTGATAACTTCAATAAATCCTATAACAGCTAATAGAATTTGAAAGTAACCCGCAAATTTGGCGATGTTGCCTTTTCTTTCTATAGTGCCACCAACGGCAAATAATGCCAGGGCATAAACAATACTATCGGCAAGCATATCCAAGCTATCCGCTACCAATCCCATTGAATTAGAAAGAATACCAAACGACATTTCGAATCCGAAAAAGAGGAAGTTTATAAGCAGTACTGTCCAAAGCAGTTTCCGTTGCTTATTGTTTGTATCTGTTGCAAAGACTGCTTGGCTTTCTTCAGTAGAAATCAATGTTGTATTTAGGTTCAGTGCTTCCAAAGCGGATAAAATTGCTCCTGGGTTTTCATTGTGATAAACGTCCAGTTTTCTATTGGGAATATCAAATTCCAATGATTTTACCGTATCTAAATTTTGCAATTTCATACGAATCAATTGCTCCTCGCTAGGGCAATCCATTTTAGTTATATTGAATATGGTTTTATTCATCTGCTTAGAGTTTTAATTTTATACCTATGTTAACTACAAACCCGTCCAATGGGGCATAGATGTCTTTAAAAACGGGATTGCTTATTGTTCCGGTATAGATACTGTCAAAGCGAGTTTGTCGTGTATCAAGGAAGTTTTCAAAATTGGCATATAGAGAAAATCTCTCCCAAATCTTTTCAGCCATCAATCCGCAAATAACATAATCCTTTCCCATAGTCCCGTCATTTAGTTTTTGAGGACTGAAATAATAGGCTTCCAAACCAACTTTCCACTTATCTTCTATTTCATACATCAGTACAGAATTAATGCGGTGTTTAGGTGTTAGCGGACTTTCGGTATTTGTTCCGTATTGCTTTAGTCGGGCATCTGTATAAGTGTAACCTAAAAACAATTTCAGGTCATCATAACCGATTTTAATATTAGTTTCTGTTCCTTTGGTATGAATGTAGCCCGGTGAATTTACGAACTGATACAGATTTGTAGATGGATTTTCAAGTAATAAAGGATTATCCAAGTATGTATAAAAGAACAATTGGTTTATGCTGAATGACCATTCCTCTCCAATACGAATGCGATAATTAATATCTGCATTTGCACCGTAGCTTTTTTCCAATTTATTGGTTTTATCGTCGATAGGCAATACGTTTTGATATTGTATACGTTCGCTTTCTTCCGTAAATATAGTAGGTGTTTTGTAGCCAAATCCGCCTCCAATTCTTGATGTTAGACCCTCGGCAATTTGGAAAAGAGCTGAAATTCTCGGTAAGAATACTGCCCCATAATCCACAACGTAGTCTGTACGGATACCTGCTTCTAAATTAAGCCAATCTGTAGCTTTCCATGAGTTTTGTACAAAAGCTCCGATTGTACTTTGGTTGTAATCTCTTAACGGAAAAGCAGTGAACTCTTTTTCCTTAAAATTATCTGTCCATATATTAATTCCTGCTACCCATTCCGATTTTTCTGTACTGCTGGTATAATTGGCTTCGGTAAAAGTGGCTATTTGCGATCCCTCAAACTCATAGTCAGGAATGGTTATATTTCTATTGAAATAACTTACACTGTTTTTGATTTGAAAAGAACTGTTTTGAGTAATCAAATGGTCTAATACAAATTGTGTTGAATAGCGTTGTGTTTTGTTTTTCTCAAAATATTGATGGAGGTTATCTCCCTTACCTTTAATGTAAAGCATATCTCCTCCTAAACGGTTTTCAATGGTTGTATTGATGCCAAAATTCATTTTCGTTTTATCATTGAAATAAACAAATAATTTAGGATTCAGTACGTAGCGTTCAAATTGTGGAATGGCAGAAAAGCCAATTTGAGCAGGGTCGTAAGCTCCGTTGCGATTGTGCGAAGCAAATATAGTAGTTCCTATTTTATTGAACCGTTGCCCGTAAAAACCGTTAATATCCAAACCTCTGCCTGATGTTCCGTTGATTTGAAAACGTAAATCTCTTTCTTCAGTTGGCGTTTTAGAGATCAGGTTTACCAATCCAGCGATCGCTCCGCCACCATATAGAGTGGATGCCGAACCTTTGATGACCTCAACCTGTTTAAGGTCAAGTGGCGGTATCTGTAAAAGACCCAATCCGCTTGATGCACCAGAATAAATGGGAAAACCGTCCTTAAGGATTTGCGTATATCTACCGTCAAGCCCTTGAATACGAATACTTGCATTCGCACTTGTTGGCGATGTGGTCTGTACATGAATACCTGTGCTTTCTGCTAAAAGCATACGAATATCTCCAGGTTTCATATTGCCCTTCTCCACCAATTCTTCACTTCCTATAAATTCAATCCGGGTAGGAATATTTTGTATGCTCCTTGTACTTCTTGTAGACGATATTACTACTTGATCCAATTCTTCTGAACTTTCTTGAAGTAAGATTTCAATAACATTCTTGTCCTTTAATGGAAATTCTAAGGTTTCAATATGTTCATTAAAGCCCATATAATTGAATTTGATTCCCTGTAATCCGTCAGGAATATTTGCTAATGTGATTTGCCCATTTTCGTCAGACGTCGCGGCGATTGACGTTCCTTTTATAGATGCTGTTACACCATTTAATGGTTCATTTGTTTCAATGCTTTTGACAACAATATTTAATGTGTTTTGTGCATATGCACAAAGGTTTAGTGCCATAAGAAATGACACAATGAGTATTTTTTTCATTGTAAAGATGATACTTAATGTGAATAGATAAGGATAACAACGCGAAGCATCGTTACGAATTAATTTGTGCTGTAAGAGCTACACATTAAGTAAGTTGTGGAGGATGCCAAACAGAATAGGGGAAATCTGAAATAGGTTTTATAAAACTTAGTGCTATTTTTTTTTCAGTTTCTATGACTGGATGTATAATTGAAAAATGATAAAAGGTCATTACAAACCCCATACAGGTATTACAATTCATAAATGGCGAACAACATTTCGTACAACCGTCTTTTCCTTGTTTGTCGTTTTGTGTTGTTTGCTGTCTAGGTTTAATACATCTATCTTCCCTTAAGCATGATGGTGCTGTTGATAGAATCAACACCATAAAAGCCAATATGAATGATAAATTTTTCATTTGGCAAATGTATAAATTTATGCTCAATTTCACATAGTAATAAAGAATTAGAACATCAACTGTTATTTTTAAATAATATATAGCGAGAATTAGAGAAGAGATAGTATTAAATTTCTATCATTTTTAAAAAATATATTTGGTTTATAACACAGAATCTTTTCTTTGGTCGCTGATGTGGAAAGAAAAGAAGTCAGGCAAAACGAAAAAGGAGAATAGTGAATATCCTCACGAAAAAATACCGCAAGCTTTTTGGTAAAATGGGAGGATTCACATTTTGCCAAAGTGCTTGCATCTTTTTTTACTGCAAAAAGACTTTCCCGACCGTCGAAAGGGAGTGTCTTTTTGCAGTCCGCCCCGATAATTATCGGGGTTGATTTAGTTAACTAGAATGGGTTGCGACTTAAAATCTTGTAAATTGAGAAAAAAGCCTCTGTACTGTGTCAATCCGTTACGGAACAAACCCCATAAAAGAGAGCATCCCATTTGTGCCAGTGTGGAATTGATATATAAATCTTGTTTTTCCAATGCTTCTGCAAGGGAGCAACTTGGCGTGTCATCTGTAATTTCGGACTGTCTCAACAGTTCGGTAAATTCTTCGGTTACAAATGGCAAGTTAGCAACCGTTTCATATTTATCGGAATTGGGTTGATTTATAGTACCAATGGTGGATAGTATCACTTGTCCAGTATGTTGACTGTTACCAAAATCCATCCAATATCGGGGACGGTTGGAATAAGTCCTGCTGTAGCTCAGTCGTTGCAAAATATCAGCAATTTCAAAACGAGCTTTGACACTATCCACACAACTAATGAAAATACTGGCACTCGCATTTTCGGGGAATCTGTCTAAACTGTCTTTTTCAAATTTTATTGTTTCTGCTTTCCAGTTTGTACCCGACCAACGGTTAACGCGGTTTATTAAGGCTACTGATTTATACAATCCCTTTTCACATTCGGCAAAACGCTGTCTGCCTAAATTGGCTTCCGTTATACTATCATCATCCCACAAGCGAACGCTCAAACCTGAATGCCCCAAAGTAATAAGGCTATGGTTCATTTCAATTAAAGCCGTTAGTACTTTTGAACCTGTTCCACCCGCACCGATAAGATTTACCGATATTGGGTTTGTGGGATTTATTAAATAGTTGTCTGTAAAATGGACTTTTGTTTTTTCTATATTCATTGCAATACATCTTTTATGGTTTTCTTACTGTTTATTAATACTTCTTTTGGGAAAACTTTGTTGGTGTTTATAAGACTTTCCCAAAGTGTTACACAGTTTCCCTTTATCGGGTTATAATCGGGCATCAAGTGGCTGAAATAACTATTGAAAAAATAATTTTCCCATGCAATTGTAAACTCTTCCAATAAAGCAATTTTCTTTATTTGAATATCCACAGTACCCATGCAAACATTCCCATTTTCATATACATTGAAAAAAGGCGCATTGTAGATTTTTGTGTTTTCGTTGGGTCTGAGATTACTTTTTAATGCAAAGACAGAAAGACTATTTTTGTCGGCAATCCATAACATAGCTGGAACATGGGCGATGCCTTTCGGAATTCCCAAACTTTCTGTAAAATACAATTCTCTTTGTATCGCTTTGGTAAACCAAATTACTTTATTATTACTACTGTCAATGTGTAAAATACTATTGCTCATTATTCCCTCAGATTTCAAACAAGGTTCTTTTTGTTCTTTTGTTGTTTTCAATGCCTTTGCCAGTTGATTTGCTTCTCTTACTGTCAAAGGGTGGGCATTAATGGGATTGCCATTTTTGTCCATATCAAAATGTTCTACATAAGTAGCTGAGTTTATTCCTTTGGTTTGATAGAATACCAATGCTGATTTAGGATGGTATAGCTTTCCAAAATTCGCTGTAATGTCTTTCATAAGGATTATTTTAAAAGTTATTCAGTATGTATATCAATTCTTCGATAAGGGCAAATAACCGATTCTCAAAATCGAGATTTTTTTCGGTTAAGTCACTTCCGTTAAAACGTTTAAGAACACAAGGTTCTTCTATTTCTACGTATTCTTGTAATTCATTATTGACGCATTGTATCAGATTTTCATTCAGGAAACCTTTGCCATCAGCATAAAAGGAAACATAATAATCCATTGTTAAAATGTTTTCTGTTTCGTCTTCATCTGCTTCTTCGTTGGATTTTCCATTTCGAAATACATTTTCGTTAGGATATTGTTCTAAAAGTGCATAAGCATCTTTAGCCAATTTCAAACAGTCAAAGTCTAAAATATCTTTGCATTGAAAACAGTTCAATCGTTTTTTGAAATAGGTTAAATTAGCAGGGTTGAAAATCTTTTGTTCCATTCGGTCACCAATCCATTCTGCTTGGTCAAATTCACTTTGATAAATCGATGTGTCTTCGTCGTCATTCGTTAAATATTCCTTCAACATATCGTATTGCCAATGGAGAAAACTATTTTCCTGTCTGTAATAGGGGATGTTTACCCCGTGATAGAGATAACAACAGACCGATAATAACAGTTGTGCATTGTGTTTTCGTTTTTTGTTTTTTAGCAATCTGTACAATGGTACTATTGGAATGTAGTACAGTGTAGCATTTGTATTGTATCGTTCTTCACTTGTAAAAAAGGTTTTCCTACTATCCTGTATGAGTTTGATTTCTTCCCAATCTCTTATCTTACTTTTCAACTGTTTCTGTGTATCCCATAATGCCAATGCAATATTGTAGGGATAATTATAAAATTGTGTTTGCGCAGGTTTGATTTGGTAATGTTTAGCAAGTTGGGAAAGGGATTTATAAAAATCCCTTTCCATTTTTGCATTTCTCCTACAGGGCTGTGTCGTTTTTGTTTCTGCTAAAACAGGCAGAAATGAAGTTCTTAGAAAACCATTGGCAACATTGGAATTGGTACAGACTGCTGTTTGTCCTTTTGAATTTCGTTTGCATCTTTGGTTCGTTGCATCCAGTTTGCGAACTCGTTTAACTGTCGGTGTAATTGCTTTTGTTTTGGCTTTTTGGGTATGCGTATCGTACCCGCTATGGTATGTTGTTGCATAAGTCATTTTTTTATGGTTTTGAGTTTAACCTTTCGTTCCAATAGCACTTTCAAAGCGGTATTGTACCGTATCATTCCTTATCACAGGAGTTGAAATTTTTGCGGTTGTGAGTATGGGATACGTATTGGAATAGAAATTCAATACCGCTTGTACACTCCATTTTGGTTCGGGGTCGGTGAGTTTGATTTCCTGACCTTTATCGGTCAGAATGAAAACTCTTTCTAATTGTGTGGCTAATAACATAGTGATTCAATTTAGATTAAACATTTTCTTGTTCTGTTGCAAAAAGGCTAGGGGAAGCGAATTTATCGGACAGTTCTTTTTTACGTTTGTTTATAGCTTCAGCATATTCAGGAAAATCGTTAGGATTAGGTACTTTCATCCAGGCATCACGGTGTTTGCCCTCTTTGTCTAATTCGTCAGCCTTTGCCATTGCTTCAGCATACTTCTTGTCTTTTTCTTCCTTGGCTTTTTTCTCCTTGTCGGTTTTTTCTTTTTCAATTGCCGACTGCTTTTTGGCATTTTCCAATTGTTTCATATAGGCTTCCATGTTAACCATTAAACCTGAAGCGGTTTCTAATGGAACAGCGATGCTTTCAAAAAAGCCCTCGTCCAATTCTTCTGCTGTTCCTCTAAGATTGAGAGGAGTTATCAGTTGCTTTGCATCGTCTCCACATTGGTCATTTAGAAGTATTATGGAAACAATTAGTTTGTTTTCTACTCCTTTGGAAATCGTTAATTGTAAATTTCCTGTGATTTCCAATTGTGCTATTTGATTGAAAAAATTAGTACTCATCTTTCTAAAATTTTAAAGTGTTGTTTGTTCTTCTTTGATTGCTGTCAATTTCTCGTGCATATCCTTCCAATAGGCTTTTTGTCTTTTGTCAAACTCAGAAAAGCTTTTGTCTTCGTGTTGGTATTCGATGTATTGTTTGGTAATCTCAATCGCTTCATCAAGATTACTCACTTCAATCAGACAACCATTTAAGTCTTTTACTATCATTCGTTCGCTATTTTGATTAGTTGAAATGGAGACTATCCGCACCCATTTTTGAAAAAGAAGTACACAGTTCAAAAGCCTTTTGGGATTTTATTTGTGCCGTACCACCTAGTACAATGGATTGTAGTTTGGCTTCTTCATCCTTATAATTGCGTACATTTTGGAAGTAGCCAGTCACAGCATTATAAGCCCCAAACAAAGTGCCTTTTGTGGTTTCCATTTGTTGGGTATCGCTAGTCATAGCATAAGCAAAAGCACTTTCAACCGTATTTTTGAACACTGTGGATATTTCGTCTTCATTTCCCTTTTTGATATGTTCTAAGGTTTCTTTATTGGGACAAAGAGCCAACTGTATGAGTTTTTCAACCTCCTTATCAGTTATTTTTACTTTTGCCCAGTTATTGAAAATAGATTCTAATTGGTTGCTAAACTCGTTTGCTAATCCCATTACTTTATGGGCATTGTCCAAACGTTGTTTAGCTCCCGAGGTATGACGGATGCGTACCACGTTACTCATATTTTTGAGAGAAGCGTTTAAAGTATTTTGACAAACAATTCTAACAGGGGTAAAAGCTGCGGTAATACTTCCGCTACCATCGTGCGAAGTGGTAAGGAAAATATATTTTTCGGTTACATCATCACCATTGCCTACACGGATATAATCAGGCAGTTTTGCAGTTATGAAAATACGTTCTCCATTTCCTAAAGCTCCTGCAGTCTCGTATAGAATCCCATCCGTACCCCCTACAATAGCATCAAAGAATGAAAAGGCTTCGCAGTTTTGTACAATTTGATAATCTTTGCCTACCACACCCAATACAGTATTATTGTCATTTCTGATGTTGGCAAAATAATTAGGTACGTGTAATTCATTATTGCCCATCTCGATGCTGTTTGTAGTTTCTATAATGCCTGAACTTTTGGTATAAAGAGGTGTTTTGATTACTTCATAATTAAGTCCTGCGTATTGGATGGCTTCCGCACTTGTGGGATAATCTTGTACAATTTGCCCTAAACCGTGCCATGCTTTTTGCTGAACGCTAAAAAAAGAGTAACGTCCTGTTCTTTCGTTGAAATTTAAATTATGTCCCATGATATTGAAATTTTAAAATTTGAAAAAGATTAAATGAATTAATTGTATTAGAATGGTAAATCGTCTCCAGTTTCCTGATTTTTGGTATTGGATTTCTTTGCGTTATTGCTTGTCTGAGCGTTTTCTGTTTTCTTACTGCCTCCGTGCAATTTGATAGCTGAGGTGTGGAAATTCAAGCTTGCTCTTAACTCGCCGTCATTAGCTGTCCACGGTCTTGTGCTAACTCTGCCTGTAAGTTCTACCAAAGTACCTTTAGTGAGTATCTTGGATACATTTGGACTTATCCAGTAAGAGCAGTCAAAATAGGTTGTTTGCTCTATGCGTTCGCCCTGTTTGTTGCGATAGCTGTCGTTGGTAGCTATTGAAAAATTCACTACTTGTTTGTCCTGTGATGTTGTGCGTACTTCCGCATCCCTTGTTAGTCTTCCTACGATGTTCATAATCTTTCATTTTCAGCGTTACATTTAATTTGATTTATTATTCGGTAATGAGAGGAGGAGTTGTTTCGTTTCACTCTATTACCATTTCTAATGCTGTTATTTTCCATAATTGACATTTTTTTTATTCGTCTAAAGAGCCGGAGTATGCTTTGTTTCGTTTCAGGAGCATAAAAAGGTTAGTGTTTAGCAGGAACAAGGTTTTGTCAAATAAATACAACCCGAATGGGTGGAGATTTTTTTGACAAACCCGTAGGGCCTGACCTTGTTCCTGCGTTAAGAACACGGAAATACCTTTGCTCTTGAAATGGAATAAAGCATACCGCTTCTTGAATTAAAAGAGAAGTGGAAACGATGAAAAAGGCATTGGGTAAATGGTTCAAGGATAATTAAAACTAAAGATTAATTCTTTTAGTAAATCATCAGAAACTAAAATCATGGCTTAGTAGCCGTGTAAAAGGATATTGAAAAAATTAAAGAATGGATGAAGTTTTGGAATTTTTCAAGATGCTTTTGTTACGCATCCGATTAAGCTCTTTTATGAAGTAGAGTATCGAATGAGAAAATGTGCTTAGAGGATTTTGTACTTATAGAAGAATAGAATTTTAATATCTGGGAAGATATTTTTTTAATACAGACAAAGTATGACAAATGATACTGCTAAATACCATATTGATTAGCTTTTTTATTCAGCATTCTATTTTAGAAAGACAAATAAAAATAGGCGATGCGATGGAAAAGAAAGAACTAAAGAAAATACCAATCGAAGAGGCTATGGAGTTTTTTAGAAAAGAAGGAATGGAGATGGATAAGGAAGAAGCGGTACTTGTAATGGAATTTTTGAATAACCTGGTGTTGATTGTTATTCAGGAATGCTTTGACTTAGAGTAGTTTATTTCGTACCTTAGCTAATCCCTATATAATATTTCATTATTTATCCATAAAAGATTAGCCATGAAAATAGCAGATTTATACATACGTGTGTCTACAGATGAGCAAGCAGACAAGGGATATTCACAAAGAGATCAGGAAGAACGTTTAAGACGATTTTGCTCAATAAATAAAATTACTATTGGACAGGTAATTTATGAAGATCACTCTGCTAAAACGTTTAATCGTCCAGAGTGGAAAGAATTACTTAATAATTTAAAAAAGAAAAGTTCAAAAACTAATTTAATCCTTTTTACTAAATGGGATCGTTTTAGTCGTAATGCTGGCGATGCCTATCAAATGATTAGCGTTTTGACTAAGCTTGGTATAGAACCTCAGGCAGTAGAACAACCTTTGGATCTTTCAATTCCGGAAAACAAAATGATGCTTGCAATATATCTAGCTGCTCCTGAAGTTGAAAATGACCGAAGAGCTTTAAATACTTTTTATGGTATGCGAAGAGCAAAAAAAGAAGGAAGGGTAATGGGAGTTGCTCCTTTTGGTTACGTTAATAAAAGCAAAGAAGATGGTAGTAAATACATTGCATTACAAGAGCCAGAGGCTACCAATATGAAATGGGCTTTTAATGAAATTGCAAAGGGATTACTTGCAGCCAATCAAATACGTTTGGAAATGAATACTTTGAGCTCAAAGAAAATCAGTAGAAGCTCCTTTCATTTAGCTATTCGTAATCCAGTCTATTGTGGTAAGGTGTTCATACAAAAATATAAAGATGAAGATGCTTATTTTGTACAAGGACAGCACGAACCATTAATAGACGAAAAACTATTTGATAAAGTTCAAACAATATTGGACGGTAAAAAAAGAGTAGAACTTCCAAAAACTAAAATCCTTTCGGATGTTAATTTGCCTCTAAGAGGCTTCTTGGTGTGTCCAAAATGTGCACGTAATTTGTCTGGTAGTGCATCTAAAGGAAGAAATAATCGTTACTATTATTATCACTGTCTTCCTTCCTGTGGTTTCCGAAAAAAAGCAGAAGTAGCTAATTTGATTTTTGAAGAAGGTTTACAGTCTTTGAATATTAATGATGTAATGAAAAAGTATCTTAAAAAAATCTTCTTAGATAACTATAAGACTTTTGTAAAAAGTCCAATCAATAAAAAAAAGCTTATTTCGGATGAAATTGATCAGTTGAATTCAAAGTTGTCAATAGCAAGAAACAAGTTGCTTGCAGGAACTATAGACGATGATGATTATATTGAAATAAAAAAAGAGTTGAAAGAAAAGATTGAAAAACTGGAAGCACAATTAAGTAAAGATGAATCTGAGGCTAAAAATGTAAATATAAATGCGTTAATTGAAAAAGGTCTAGAAAACATCACAAACCTAGGTAAACTCTACAAAGAAGGGGGAATTAAGACAAAAAGAAATATAATTGGTTCGATATTTCCTGAAAAATTGGAATTTGACGGGAAGGAATATCGAACCGCTCGAATGAATGTGATTGCTTATCGTATATTACAGATAGACAGTGAGTTATGTTTAAAAAAAAACAGGAAAAGTGATTGTTTTAATCCCTTCTCCTGTCAAGTGACCATGGAGGGATTTGAACCCTCACGCCCTTGCGAGCACCACCCCCTCAAGATGGCGAGTCTACCGTTTCTCCACATGGCCTAAAAAGAAAAAAGGTTAAGTAAAAATTACTTAACCTTTTGTGACCCGACTGGGGCTCGAACCCAGGACCCCATCATTAAAAGTGATGTGCTCTACCAACTGAGCTATCGAGTCATTGCATCAGAGAACGTTTGTTTTCAAGTGAGTCACTCGTTGTGACCCGACTGGGGCTCGAACCCAGGACCCCATCATTAAAAGTGATGTGCTCTACCAACTGAGCTATCGAGTCTTGCATCGTTCCCTGATTGCGGGTGCAAATATAAGGCGTTTTTTTTATTATTTCCAAGCTATTTTATTATAAATTTGTCTTTTTTTAATAATAAATTTTAACACTCTAATTTATAGGGTTTTATTCGATGAAGAAAATTGTACTGTTGGGCTATATGGGTTGCGGAAAGTCGACCATCGCCAAAGAATTGTCTAAAAAACTGGAAATTCCTTTTGTTGATTTGGACGAATATATTGAAGAAAAAGTAAAAATGGCTATTAAAGTAATATTTGCCGAAAAAGGGGAAATCTATTTTAGAAAGCTCGAACACGAATGTTTTATAGAATTGCTGAATCTTCCTGATGCAATTATTATAGGATTAGGAGGAGGAACTCCTTGTTATGCTAATAATCATGAATTATTAAAAGGAGCGAATGTGTTATCTGTTTATCTTAAAGCCTCTATAGATACACTTGTAGCCCGATTGTCTTTAAATAAGAGCAACAGACCCCTTATCGCCAACAAAAATGATGTGGAGATGAAAGAGTTTATTGCTACTCATTTATTTGAAAGAAGTTATTATTACAATCAGGCGCAACATATAGTTAATGTGGATGAACAAACTATTAGTGAGACTGTAAATGATATTTTGAAGGTTTTAGCTTAATGAGGCGTAGCTATTATTAGCATTGTCAAATACTACCTGTACATGTTCCTGTAAAGAAGTCGAAAGCGAAATTCCCTTAAAATCGGCCTTTACAGGATATTTTTTATGATTTCGGTCAACTAGAACTGCAGTCTTAAACTTTTTCAAAGGCACTTCTAAAAAGTGTTTTACCGCATAAATTAAGGTAGTGCCTGAATTTAATACATCATCTATTAAGATTAATCCTTTGTTAGTGTATTCCTGAGCGGGGATTGAAGTTTGTATCGTCTGTTGCGGATTTTGTTTGTTTACGTGAACTTCGCAAAGAATAATCTTAAGATCCGAAATAGATTTAAGTTCTTGGGCAATTTTTTCGGCAAAAACATAACCATTGTCAGCAATTCCAGCAAGCACAACTTCTTCTTCTTCAATAAAAGTCTCGTAAATTTGATAGGCCATACGCTTGGTTTTGTGTTTGATTTCTAAGTCGGTAAGAATGATGTTTTGGCTCATGATATGTTTTTTTGCTAATATAATTAAATTTGAACTTCCATATAAAAAAATCCAAATCCCAATGAGTAAATTTCAACTTCCAATTTGGGAATAGATTTATTTTTTTGATTCCTAAAACTTCAGGATTGGAATTTGGAATTGATGATTTGGAATTTAACTCAATCTTCTTCGTCTTCGTAAATTTCGTTTCCATAATCGTCAATATCCCTACGGTCTTTTTTAGTAGGACGTCCCGTTCCGGCTTTTCGGTAATGCTCTTTGGAAAGTTTTAATAATTCCAGATGCTGATATACTTCGGCAGGAGTATCATTTCTACGATAAATGTCTACCAGTTTAGCTCCCACGCGATTGTCAGGAATGTCGAGTACAGTAATGGTTTGAGTAATTTGGTCTTTTCTAAATGTGATAACATCAGTAGGGAAAACCTCTTTTGAGGGCTTGGCAACAATACCATTTACAGTGATATGATTTTTTTTACAAGCTTCAGTAACCATATTTCGGGTCTTGTAGTATCTAACGCACCATAAATATTTATCAATTCGCATAAAAAGTTATAAAATCAAAGTTAAATAGTTTACAAAAATAAATCAATATTGTATCTTGCGCACTTAAAATTCAGCTATAATGAACAAATTTAAGTATTATTTTATTGTAATAATTACAAGCCTCTTTTTATTTTCATGCTCTAAAGATGATAATTCCTTTACTACAGAACCTTTAAAGGATTACGGAGAACAATATAAAATAGATAGTGTTGCCATTAAAGAATATTTAGATACCTATTATTTAGATATCGACATTAATGATCCAAATTTTGCTGATAATGATGTAGTAATTAAAAAGATAACAAGTACGGTTACTAAACCTTCTATAATGTCTTACTTAAATAGTAGTACATTTCCAAAGTTATTGAAAAAAGAAGTAGAGTTACATGATATTACCTATACTCTTTATTATTTAGTTTTAAGAGAAGGAACAGGGGAGCAACCTTGTAACGTAGATGGTGTATTAGCAGCTTACAGTGGAGATTATATATATCGCACTACTGCAACAGAAACAGTGCCTTCTGAACTTTTAACAAGTCAATTTGAAAAAGTTATATATCCGCAGTCATTTTTATATTTATACCAACTTGTGACGGGTTGGGGTGAGGTTTTTCCTGAGTTTAGAATAGGTACAGCAACTTCTAAATCAGACGGAACTGTTGAGTATAATAATTTTGGGGCAGGTGTGATGTTCCTTCCTTCTGGATTAGGGTATTACGGTTCAGGACAAGGTACAATTCCAAGTTATTCACCATTGGTTTTTAGTTTTAAATTATATGCAATTAATCGCTCTGATTTAGACGGCGATGGTATTCCTTCTTATTTAGAAGATTTAAATGGCGATGGCTATTTGAGATCAGTTGCAACAACTAATAATCCTCTTGAAGATACTGATGGTGACGGAATTTCTGACTTTTTGGATACAGATGATGATGGTGATGGTTATTCTACAAAATATGAAATTACAGTAAATAAGGTTGTTACTCCTTATGCTGATATTCCGGATTGCAGCGGAAATACAACTAATCCAGCTAGAATTAAGAAATATTTGGATAAAAATTGTCACTAAATGAGAAGTAACAATTATAAAAAATCCCGTATCGTTAACGAGACGGGATTTTTTTTTATTGAATTATTTTGATGATATTAATTTTGGATTAACCAATTTTTAAAATCATTAAATTCCTGTGGTGAAACGCCGTGTCCAATTGGGTATTCGTGATACACAACGTCAATGCCCAAGTTACTTAGAAATGGCTTGGTTTTTCTGGCCCATTCTACAGGGATTACCTGATCAACTGTTCCATGAGCAGCGAAAATTTTTAAATTAGAAAAATCATTGTTTTTGTAATTTTCTTCAAATATAGGTTCGCTAACATAGCCACTTAAAGCAATTACTTTTTGTACTTTATCAGGATGAGATAAAGCAATTGCATTACTCAAAATGGCACCCTGACTAAAACCTAATAGCGTAATGTTATTTTTGTCAATTGGGTAATGAGCAATTAATTCTTCTATGAACTTGGCAATCAAATCACGGGATAATTTTGCTTGTTCGTGGTCGGAGAATTTATTTTCGTTAGCATCAAAGTTGATTGCATACCAGGCATAACTACCATATTGTAAATCATAAGGTGCTCTGGCTGCAATTACATAATATTCCTCCGGTAATTCAGAAGCGAAAGAAAATAAATCGGCTTCATTGCTTCCGTAACCGTGCAATAATAGTAGAAGTGGGTTTTTATCTAATTTTACTTTGGGTTCTCTGATGAGGTATTCTAAAGGTAGATTCATAATTAGTATCCAGTTTGGAATTTGGGTTTTGGAATTTAGATTTTACCTAAACGTTTTTAAATATTTTTTGAAACTGTTCTCCTAAAATAGGAATCGCCTTCATTTGTCCTTGTAAAGCTCCTAAAAATCCGTATATCCAAAGGATGAAATAAAATAAATAAAAAGCAGATGAAATAGTCCAACTATCAAAGTATCCAATGAAATATCCAATCAAGAAAAAAGATAAAAAAATACCCAATGCCTGACGAATATGGAAAGAAGCAAAAGGATCTTTTTTCTCGTTGTTCATAAAAAGCGCAATAATAGCACCTATGATTGTAAAGTAGCTTACGATGGCTATGTTTTTACTTTCTTTGTCCATAATAAAATGCTGTTGTTAGCTTAAAATTAATTTTCCCTGATTCACAATTCCGTAGGCTTTTCCTTTTAATTCCTGTCCTAAAAAGGCAGAGTTTTTGGATTTGGATAAAATAGATGCTTTAGTGAAAATACTTGTTCCTTCTGGATTGAATAAACTTAGATTGGCTTTTTCTCCTTCTATAATCGGACTGTTTTCTAATCCAAAAATAGTTTTTGCAGCAGTTAATTTTTCGATTACTTTTTCTAATGGTAATACTGTTTGTAAGGCACCGAAGGCAGTTTCTAATCCGATAGTTCCATTTTTAGCCAAATCAAATTCCATTTTTTTATGTTCAATATCAATTGGATTGTGGTCAGTTGTAATCACATCGATCGTATTGTCTAACACTCCGGCTAATAAAGCTTGTCTGTCAGCTTCGGTTCTTAATGGTGGAGCTACTTTGTATCGGGTGTCAAAACCATCGAGTTTTTCATCAGTCATTGTTAAATGGTGTACGCTTACACTACAACTTACATTCAATCCTTTGGCTTTGGCTTCTTCAATTAAAGCAACTGATTTTGCTGTAGAAACCGTTGGAATATGCATTTTTCCTCCGGTGTATTCCAATAGGAATAAATTGCGGGCAATTTGCAATTCTTCGGCAAGATTAGGAATTCCTTTCAAACCTAAACGGGTAGAAACAATTCCTTCGTTAACCACTCCGTTTCCTTTGATTTTTTCTTCCTGAGCAAAAGCAATCACTAAACCATCAAAATCCTGGGTATATTGTAAAGCAATTTTAAGTAAATTGGCATTTTCTAAACTTCGATTATAATCACCAAAGGCAATCGCTCCGGCTTGTTTCATGTCATACAACTCAGCCATATCTTTACCTTCGGCATTTTTGGTCAAAGCGCCAATTGGGAACAATTCAGTTGCCTGTCCGAAAGCTTTAGTTTTTACAAAATTTATCTGTGACTGATTGTCAATTATAGGGAAAGAATTGGGTTGCAAGGCAATCCCTGTAAAACCACTTTTAGCAGCAACCTCAAGTCCGTTTGTAATTGTTTCACGGTCTTCAAATCCCGGTTCGCCTAATGAAACACTGCTGTCAAACCAGCCTTGAGAAACATGTAGATTGTCTAGTTTTACTTCTTCTGCGGTATCGATATTGGCTAAGTTAGCGCCCATTTTTTCAATGAATCCATCTGCTATTAAAATATCTACCGTTTGATTTTGAAAAGGACTTTGTGGGTCGATAATTTTGGCGTTTCGGATAATGAATTTCATAAGTAGAATATATTTTTATTTCAGGAATTTTATAATTGCCATTTCGCATAGCAGAAAGAGCAGTGCAAAGATAACAAACCATTTCCAAAGTTGATTATCCATGCGGTTGCTTTGTATGTCATGAAAAATAGTTTCAATAGAATTGGCGGTGTTGTAATCGGATAATAGATTTTCATCTGCCTGATTGAGATTGCTTTCACTTCGGTTGTAATTGAAACTGATATTTTCAATTATTTGTTTTTGGTTGTAAATTTCAAAATTTCCAGCTTCCTGTGGCAAATCATTAAAAGTCATTTTGACCTTAGTATTTAAAATTTGCTGTACTGGGATAAACTGTTCTTTAGTGTTTTTAACTTCCAAAATCCCATCTTTCGCCAACGAAGTATCAACAATATAAGGGTTGCTGTTGCCAATAGTTAATGCATTTACACCATTGTTTTGATTGAATTGTGCCATTTTGTAAAAAACAGGAACAATGATTGGCGATTGTTGGAAATTAGAATTTTCGGTATTTATGGGGGCTGAAAACACATAAATTGCCGAAACCGGATTACTTATCGCTGATAAAAAAGGACTATCGTCATTAAAGGATAAAACCGCCGGATTTGAACCCGAAATACCAAAAGAGGCTTTGGTCATTGGATACTGAAAATTAGAAATTTGGTTTTCAAAAACTCCGGAAAATAGTGGGTGACTGAAATTGATTTTACTAATCAGCTTTTCGGTTGTTGTGTAGGATTTGATTTGGATGTTTCCAAAATGCATCAAGAAAGCCGAAAGTGTTTTTGCATCACTTTTTGCATTAGGAATTACAATCAAATTGCCTCCTTTTTGAACAAAATCTTTCAATGTAATTTGTAATGCCTGAGGAATTTCTTCTAATTCATTCAAAATAATTACATCTTGTTTTTCTAGGTTGTTATAGTTTAAGCTACTTAATTCGGAGTTGGAATAATTAAATTCATCAGCGGTATAAATGCGTTGCAAAAAATTGCTTTTTTGACTTTCGCCAATGCTGATTACGTTTGGTTTTTTGGTTTCAGAAATACTAAAATAGTAATTGTTGTCGTAGGCTAAACTGTTGTCACTAATGGAAACATAACCATTAAAAGCCTGTTTAGGAATATTAAAATGCAATGATTTTTTTGGACTGTCTAAATTGGAAACGGTTTTGGCTATCAATTTGTCTTGATCGTAAATCGCAATGGGAACTGATTTTATATCCTTACCAGTACAGGATAAATTCACATTAATATCATAGAAATTATCGGTAGTCTCGTCAATATAAACACTATCAACTGCTACATTGTTTTTTTGTTCTGATTTTGGAATGACAAAATAAGGCACTGCATCTTTGGGCAGACTTTTAAGTTGTTTGGAATTTAATCCAATAGCATCCGTAATGATAATGATATCTTTTTTAGTTTTCGTTGGATTACTGTTAATTCGGGCCAAAATCGCTTTTAAGTCAAATGAAATAGCGCTGTATTTTAAATTTTGTAGTGTACTTCTAATCGATTTAATATCGGTATTCCAATAACTTTCGGTATTGGTAAGTAAAGAAAAATTCTTGTTTTCCGGTGTCGTTTCTAATAGTTCCTGAACGGCTCTTTTTAATAATTCACCCTTTTTTCCTTTTGCCTGCATACTAAAAGAATTATCCAGAATGATATACATTTCGTTCGCACTGTTTTTATGGTCTTTAGCATCAAAAAAAGGTTGGGCAAAAGCAAGAATCAAACAAGTAAACAGCAATAATCGACAAGCCAGTAACAGCCATTTTTTGAGTTGGGAACTTTTTCTGGTTTGTATTAAAATTGATTTTAGAAACTGAACATTGGTAAAATATTCTTTTTTAAACTTTCGGAACTGAAACAAATGAACCAAAATTGGTATGAGCAATAAAAAGAGAAAGTATAGAATTTCCGGATGTTTAAAATGCATGGAGTTCAAATGTTTACTGCCTATTATTAATATAAAAGCAGTGAATTCTTTCCAAAAATACAAATTTGTACCTACTTATAGATTAAGGGGGAATGTTTTTTTCAAAGTTGTAATCGTTTGCTTTTAATGTGTATTTTAGCTTTGCTCTAAAAAAATAAAAAATGAAAAAAATTGGTTTGTTATTAGTCCTCTTGTTATCAACTATAAAATTTCAGGCGCAGGACAAGAAATATAATTTAGTTATTGGGACTTATACCAAAAGTTGTGAAAGTAAAGGAATTTATATTTATGATTTTGATGCAGTAACTGGAGTAACCGAATTTAAATCTTCTACTGAAAATGTAATCAATCCTAGCTTTGTTTCTATTTCAAAAAACAATGATTTTATTTATTCCGTAAATGAAGATGGTCCAAAAAGTACGGCGAGTGCTTTTAAATATGATGCAAAAAAAGCTACTATTGAATTTGTAAACAAACAGGAAATTCAAAATCCAGGGCCATGCTACATCATAAATGATGCTAAAAATGTTATTACAGCCAATTATACAGGAGGAAGTGTGGCTGTTTTTGGAAAAAATAAAAACGGAAGTCTGACGGAATTAAAACAATTAATTATGCATAGCGGAAAAGGGATTAATTTGAAACGTCAGGAAAAATCACACGTACATTCGGTGCAGTTTTCACCGGATCATAAATTTGTTTTGGCTACCGATTTAGGTACCGATAATATGTATGTGTACCAATACCAACCAAATGAAGCAAAGCCATTAGAACTTAAAGATAGTATCAAGGTGAAAGCGGGGAGTGGCCCAAGACATTTTGCTTTTAGTAAAGATGGAAAAAAGTTGTATTTGCTACAGGAATTAGACGGAACCGTTTCGGTTTTCAATTACAATAAAGGCAAATTACAAATGGTTCAGGAAACTACTGTAGTGGCTGAAGGTTTTACACAGCCTTTTACAGCTGCCGATATTCATATTTCGCCGGATGAGAAATTTTTATATGCAACCAACAGAAAAGAGGCCAATACCATTACATGTTTCAAGATTTTGAAAGATGGGAAATTAGAATTGGCTTCCCGCAACAGCACTTTAGGTGATGGTCCTCGTAATTTTGCGATTGACCCAACGGGAAATTTCCTTTTAGTGGGACATCAATACACGAATAATGTGGTGATTTTTAAGCGCAATACCGAAACCGGAGTATTGACTGACACTGGAAAAAGAATTGAAATGTGTTCGCCGGTTTGTTTGATTTTTACAGAACAATAAATTTTATAGCTACAAAGTAATGAATGAATCCTTATATCAATTTTTGGATCAAACGCCTATATTGTCCCCATCATCTGTGGAGGATTTACTACGTTTTTGGAATACTGAAAGATTGCTTCATGCCAAGGAATTACTTTTAAATTTTCAGCAGAAGGATTCTAATTTATATTTTGTCAAAAAAGGTTGTGTGCGTTTATTTGTTGTGGATAATAATGGCGAACAAATTAATATGGGATTTGGTTATGAGAATTCATTAATTACCTGTTTTCAAACTTTTATAGAGGGAAAGCCGTCATTAATTAGTATTGAAGCTGTTTTAGAAACCGAACTCTTGGCAATTGCCAAATCTGATTTGATGCAATTAATTCATACAAATCCTGAAATTGCCTTATGGTATCAATCGATGTTAGAGCTGACTTTGACAGGACATATTCAACGACAGGTTGAATTGCTCACTTTGAAACCTAAAGAAAGATATGCTGTTTTTATGAAAAGAAGCGGACATTTGATTAATAGAATTCCTTTGAAGTTTATTGCTTCTTATTTAATGATGAAACCGGAAACTTTAAGCCGAATTAGAGCACGAATTTCTTGATTTAAATCAAGTAGAATTTATAGGTTTAATTTCAACTTTGTGAATGTATAATTTAAAAATCACAAATTATGAAATTAGTTCCCGGTCAAAAAGCGCCTTTATTTGTCACTAAAGATATTTTTGGAAATACAGTAGATTTGAATCAGATTCAAAATGAAAAAATTCTGTTGAGTTTTTTTCGTTATGCTGAATGTGCTATGTGTAATCTTCAGATTGCTAAGATTATGAAAAGCAAAGATTTATTTGCAAAAAAGGGTATTCAGTTAATTACCGTTTTTGAGTCTCCGACAGAAAGTTTGCAATCAAGTATTGCTTACAGACATCAATTTGATTTCCCTGTTATTGCCGATACAAATCGGGATTTGTATGATTTGTATAAAGTACATCCATCCTGGTTTAAAACGATGCGTACCTTGTCTGCTAAAGGATTTCAACATTTGGCTGAAGCTACAAAAAAAGGTTATAAAGCCGGAGGAAAAGTAGAGGGAACTTTACATCAAATCCCTGCCGATTTTTTAATTGGAAAAGATAAAGTGATTCAGATTGCGCATTATGGAAATAGTGTCATTGATCATTTTCCTTTGGAGAAAGTATTTCAGATGTCATAGAATTTAAAAAACCTAAAAATGAATTTTCATCTTTAGGCTTTCGAATTTATTTCTTCTTTTTCTTTTTAGCAGCTTGTTGTTTCAGCATATTTCTATTGACAGAGCCATGTGTTTTTTTCTTGGTTTTAGAAGGACCACCCAAGTTGATTTTTGTGTTCTTTTTGGCCTTATCATGAAAAGCCGCTCCGCCTTCAATTTTAGGTTTTTTCATCAAATGCTTAATCGGTTGTCTGTCTTTTTCAGGACCAATTAATTTGGCTGAAATTTCAACTTCTTCAGGGAAATCTTCAATGCTTAATTCCATGTCCATCAATACTTCAGCTTCAATTTTGGCTTCTTCTTCACGAGGAGTGACAAAACTTATGGCTGTTCCAGTACTATCTGCACGACCGGTACGACCAATACGGTGCATGTACAATTCGGCAAACTCAGGCATTTCAAAATTGATTACATGAGTAATGTCTGAAATGTCCAAACCTCTGGCCATGATATCGGTAGTTATCAATCCACGCAAACTGCCTTCCTGAAAAGAAGCCATCGTATTCAAACGGTAATTTTGCGATTTATTAGAATGAATCAATCCAAATTGCCCTTCAAAATCTTCCTCGATACGTTCGTGAAGCATGTCAGAAATCTTTTTGTTGTTGACAAAAATCAGCACACGACTCATCTCTTCATTCGTAGCTAATAAGTGTTTTAACAAATTGATTTTAGTATTGAAATTCGGAACATTATAGGTGATTTGTGTAATTTTTTCCAAAGGTGTTCCTGAAGCAGCCAGTGTTACTTCTTCCGGATAATCGAAATAATCGTTCAAAATTGCATCAACTTCATCGGTCATGGTTGCCGAGAATAAAATGTTTTGACGCTTTCTTGGCATCATCGCAAATAAAGAAGTCAATTGTACTCGGAAACCTAAATTCAGCATTTCGTCAAATTCGTCAATGACTAATTTTTGCATGTCTTCAAAACGCACCACATTGTCCAGCGCTAAGTCCATGGTTCTTCCTGGTGTTCCTACCAGAATATCAGAACCTTCATAAACATTTTTCTTCTGCGTATTGATGTTTACACCTCCATAAATCCCGATAGTTCGGATGGACATATGTTTAGTCAATTTTTCGATTTCTTCTACAACTTGAACTACCAGTTCGCGGGTGGGAACCAGAATAACAATTTTAGGTGTATGTGTAGTACTGAATTTGTATTGTTTTAATAAAGGTAACAGATAAGCAAAGGTTTTACCTGTTCCGGTTTGTGCAATTCCCATCATGTCTCTTCCTGACATAATCACAGAGAAAGATTTCTCCTGAATAGGAGTAGGAGTAGTAAGTCCTATTTCATCAACTGCTTTTTGTAATGATTTAGGTAGATTGAATTGCTCGAAAGTAGCCATAAAACGTAAATTTTGTGCAAAGATAGTCTTTTTGAGGCTAACCTTAGAAAAGGAATTGTATTAGGGAAAATTTAAAACCGCAAATTCGCAAATTTTCATTTGGAATAAAATATAAAGGTCAAATGAATTGACAGTTAATTTTATTTTGTGTTCACTGAAATCAGTTCGTGAAAATCTTTTAATTTGCGAATTTGCGGTATTTTTTTTGCTTTCGTTTTTTAAAAGTTTATTTAAATTTCAAATCCCAGGTAACAGTAAGTGAATAAATCCAAAAATAATTACCCGGATCAAAACTAATTTCCTGATGCGCTACATCAAATTGTGCTCCCCAGGCATTTTTATTTTTATTGGTACTAAAAAAATAACCTACATTAAAACGTTGTGTTTGCAATCTAATAATGGAAACATCATTGGAATCAAAAATAAATTGGTTTACCTCAGGGGAAACACCCATACTGAACATTAAACTAAGATAATTATCAGCATTGCTGCGGTATTTTCTATAAGTTAAAGCAGCAGAAGTACTGGTTCCGCCATCTCCGGGCGTAAAATAGGGACGTAAAGACCAATAACTATTTCCGGTATACCAACCCAAAGATCCTGTATAAATGTTGGTAGTTGTGCTGTATTGTAAAGATCTAAAACCAGCCGAAAGTTCTAAACCATGGGGTAAAGATTTGTATAATTCGGCACCTAATCTAAAGTCAGGAAAGATAAAACTATTGGCATAACCAACATTTAAATAGGCATAAAGTCCTTTGGTGATTTTAGGATACATATCCACTTCAAGCTGAGCTCCGTTTTCTCCAAATCGGCGATTGAAATTGACTCTCCCAATGATGCTTCCGTATTTGGTTAGCTTTCCATAACTCAAACTGTAATATTGCATGGGGTCAAAAGTTTTGGAATACAAATCAACAGCCGCTCTCACCCCAATAGAATTAGTTCTCAAGGTACCATTAAGGGTTTCCAAAAATTCTTTGGCATTTTGGTTGTCAGGATGTTTTGCAATTATATCTTCAACAGTAGTTTTAGCCTCCACAGGATTAGAGGTGTTTTTTAAAGCTGTTGCTTTCAATAAAGTTATATCTGGATCGTTTGGGAAAATTTTCAATGCCGAATTAGCCATTTGTATAGCATCATATGGAGCATCGGCCCATGATTCGTTTTTAATGGCTGCTAACCAGTTTTCTTTATTATCAGGTGCTTTTTCAATTACTGAGGCAAATTCTTTTCGAGCTTTTTTATAATCTCCGTCCCAGGAATAGGTCGTTGCTAAAAAAGTGCGGATATCATGATAATTAGGGTATTTAGTCAAAATATGGACTAAAGTATCCTGAGCTTGTTTGCGTTGTTGATTGAATGCAAGTTTTCGGGCAGTTTCAAATGAAGTGTCCGGATTTCCATTATATGGTTTTTCCTGAGCCTGAATTTGTGTTAAGTATGTGAAACTCAGGAGCAGTGCTAATTTTACAACTGATTTATTGATCATTATTGTATTTCGTTTTTAAGTTTAAGAAAATCACGGTTTTTAGGCTGGTTTTTAAGCAGACTATCAACGGCTTTTTTAGCCATGGCGATATTATTAGTCCTTTTGTAAGCTTTGGCTAATTTAATACCTAATTCCGGATTTTTGATTTCATTTTTTAAAGCTTTTTTTGCAATTTCTATTCCTTTATTATCCTGATTGGACCACCAGTAAATATCCATTAAGGCAAGATAGCTGTCATAGTAATATGGCGTTCTTTTTACCACTTCTAGTAATTCTTTTTCGGCATTTTTATAATCCTTATCCCAAGCCAGTGTGCGACCTTTTAGGGTTCTTACATCGGCATAATTAGGTAAATCATTTAAGATGTAATTGCATAAAGTACGTGCTTCTTTTCTTTGATTATTGAATGCAAAATCACGGGCCTTAAAGAAAATTTGGTCATTACTCAATCCCTGAATTTCTTTTTTTATGAAAGCTGTTTCTTCTTTTGAAAACTCATAAATTGACTTGCTGTAAATTTGTAGTGATTTTGGGATGATTTTATTTTTTTGAGTTAAATAAGCATTCAGTTTTTTTGCTTCATGCATATTTTCTTCTACTGTTTTTAAAAGTTCGCTATCGCTGATTTTTTTAGTTTCAAAATTTTCGTCAATTTTAAAGAGTTCTCCGTTAGAATACAAATACTCTTTGTAAATGAGCTCATCAATGACACCTTTGTTTTGCATGATTGGAATAGAGTGAATGTTTCTAAAACGTATTTCTGTATCTAAACCGGAACTCATCCAAGCCGTTTTTTCCAATTTATTCATTTTGTAATTATTAGTCAAAAAGGAAAGTAAACTAGGTGTAATATCCCAATGCGAAGAAACAGATTTGAATGATTGTGCTTTTTTTAGCATTGGACTATAGATGTATAAAGGCACATGGAAACGACACAATTTGTCTTTTTGTTCAATGGGAATTAATCGGTGGTCACCTGTAATCACAAAAATAGTGTTGTTATAATCCGGCCTTTTTGCATAAGATTCCATGAATTTTTGAATCGAATGATCAGTATATAACAAAGAAGCATAAATATCTTTATAAGTATCTATTTCTGAAGGAGAAAGAGCTAGCGATTTATTGTTGTTTTTAATATAATCTACTTTTTTAAGGTATGCCTCTTTTTCAGGAAATTCAAAAGGCTCATGATTAGACAATGTCATGATGATATCTAGACGAGGGCCTTTTTTAGTATCCATTTCTGAAAGTGTTTTTTTGAAAATTTCAGCATCAGGATATCCCCATGAAAAGCCTTCTTCGTTTTTTTGGGTCATTTTATAATTTGCACCAAATTTATTGATGTCAATAATGTTGTCAATATTGTTGTATTCTAGAAAATTAACACGATGGTCAAAACTAGATTCGTCGCCACAATAAAAAGCAGTGTTGTAACCATTTGATTTTAAAATACTAATTAAAGAGCTATGAGCTGGCAACGGATTCATTTCCAGAAAACCTTTGTTTCCATAAGGTAATGAACCTAAAATAGAAGGTAGAGCACCAAAAGTACGTCCTGCATTACTCACGAAATTTTCCCAATAGAGCGATTTTGGTATCATCGAATCTAAAAACGGTGTGAAACCACGATTAGCATTTTTTCCAATAAATTCATCACCTAAACCTTCAACAATAATCATTACAATGTTTGGTTTTTCTTCTTTTATATTGAAAAATGGAGCTAAAACATCAGGAGTTGCTGAGGCAGGTTTTAATAAAGGGAATTCGTTTTTATAGGTTAAATTTGCTGCGTCAAATTCATTTTTGTCGTTTTGAAAACGAATGATTTCATTGGTAAAATAGGCTAGTTTGTTTTGGTATCCAATTTCAGAAATTTCAGAGACAAAGAATTTGATTAAAATGCATAGTATTGCTAAACCTCCAGATATTTGATATAATTTTTTTGACGATAAAGTTTTGATGTAATACTTACAAATTGCCCAAAACAAAACAGGGAATAAAATAAAAGGGACAAAATACACTATAGAAAATGATTCAGAGGCTGTGACGGTTGTATACATGTCCTCCAGTGAATACCCAAGAAAATCAGCACCTAAATTCACTAATGTTGTTAGATGGTATTTAGTTAATCCAAATTGACAAATTACAATTATTGTAAAAATCACTTTAAATATTCTGTCGGCCCATTCATTGCTTTTATAATTTATCGCAAAGTATAATGGTAATCCTAGCAAGCTAACAATGAGTACTGTCCAGAAATCATTGATAAGTTTGTATACTAAAGTGATAGCTGGATTTGTTATTTCGATACCGGCAGATATTTTAGCAACTATTTCGAATAGGCTTATGAACCAAAAAACAGTTAACATTGATAAGCACAAGAAACCGTAACTAAATGGTTTTTTTAGTTGTTGATTAGATTCCATTGAATGTAAATTTGATAGTTTTTTATTTAATTGCTACTCATTCCTTTGCGGGTCATTTCCCCCCATTTTATTTTTTTATTAAAATGGTAGTCAAAGTTACCCTTTATTGCAGCATATAAAACAAAAGGATGATTAAATATTGGTTCTGTAAAAGCGGTTTTAATCAATTGCCATCCCATTCCTTTTTTTGAATATTGATGGTAAGTAAGTTCCTCGGTGATGATGGTAATGATTGAGAAAAATACATTAAATAGATAAGCTACTAATAGAAAAGATATAGCATATACCCAAACAACATATCCACCGAAAATAAGGATTAGAAAGTAGATTAATCCTAAAACTTCCATAATTGGCGCTACTCTTTCAAATAATAACCAATAAGGATAACTAATCATTCCTAAGGCATTGTACTGACGATTAAAGCCAATTTTTTTGTGTTTTTTTAGTGTTTCAATAGTACCACGAGTCCATCTGTTTCTTTGCGAAATAAATATTTTATATGAGTCAGGAGCTTCTGTCCAGCATAATGGATCCGGAATGTAGGCAACACGATATTTTACCTTTTTTTCTTCCATATGGCGTCTCATTCTTACGATGATTTCCATGTCTTCACCAACTGTTTTGGTATCATAACCACCTACTTCAAGAGCTGTTTTTTTATCAAATAAACCAAATGCACCTGAGATTACCAATAAACCATTGAGTTTACTCCAAGCCATTCGACCTAAAAGAAAAGCTCTTAGGTATTCTAAAATTTGTCCTCTTAAAATACTGCTTTTAGGTAAGTTAATATCTAATAATTTTCCGTCTTTGATTTTACAAGAATTAGCAATTCTGATAACTCCGCCTGCTGCAATAACTTTTTCATCAGTAGATTCAAGAAATGGTTTCACCATTTTTTGTAATGCATCTTCCAATAATAAACAATCTACATCAATACAGGCAACATATTTATGTGTACTTATGTTTAGACCAAAATTAAGTGCATCAGCTTTTCCTCCGTTTTCTTTGTCTACAACGATTAACTTTTCAAAAGCGGGATTGGTAGATTTGAAAACACCTTGTCTTAATGGTTTTGTTGGAATTTGATTATTAATCAAATAATCCACTTTAACTAAATCGTAAGCAGCAATTAATTTTTCTAAACTATCGTCCTTACTACCATCATTTACAATTATTACATCATAATTTACATAGTGATTTGAAAGTAATGAGCGTACATTTTCAACAATATTCAGACTTTCATTATAAGCAGGTGCAATAATAGAAATTGAAGGCGAAATAGGTGAAGATAAAATTTTAGTATAGTTTACAAAACTATTTTTCTTCATGTAATTTACAGTTTCAAATCCTGAAATTATTGCAAGTATGATATAGGAAGCTACTGCGGCAATTGCATAACCAAAAAAGATAAAATCTAGAAAATCGATGATATAACTTGGAATATTCATAATTAACTGGCTTTGGTAAAGTTGGTGTCAATTGGGTAGTTTTCGGTAATGCTATTGATTTTAAAGGTGTTGTCTTCTTCAACAGTAATTAGGTTCATAATTTTCATTACTGATATTCTGATAAAGAAATTGTCGTGATTTACATAGTCTTTAATGAATTCAAGATCATCCGGCATAGACATTTCTTCCATCATTTTGAAGAAAGCAATTTGTTCATCCAGTGTTCTTTCAAATAGACCGTCTTTTAATATACCTACGGCTTCATAAATACCTAAATGGCTTATCAAATTGATAGCTTCAATTCTAATTTCAGGATTTGGATGATTGAAAAGAGTTATTATTTCTTCCTGAACACCAAATTGATTATGAATTCGAACTAGTTTGAGTGTAAATGATACAACAGAGTCATTTTTGGAACGCAACCATTCATTCATATCCGGAACTTCAAGATTTTTAAACCTGCTTAATATTTCTATCAGCTGGATTTGATCCCATTCTGAAAGTTGGTTCTCGATAATATTTAAAAATTCAAGACCTTCAAAACGAAATAATTGTACCAGATATTTTTGAATTTCAAAACGAACTTCCTTTTTAGGATGATTAATTAACTGAATAATTTCATCGTGCGCCTCTTTAATTTCAAATTGGGTTAACTCTCTAATCGCACGTGCAACTGCATCCCACTTTTTGCTCTTTAATTTTTTTGTTGCCGAAGTAATTAATCCTGTTTCATAATACAAATTTTGAATTGCATCAGCAGTTTCACCTGAAACATCATCTTTTAAGCGTATAAATGTCTTGATGATTATCTTTCTTTTCAAACGATTATGTGAACATTTTTTTAAATATTCAATAATCTTTTGTTGTTGGTCAGTGGCCATTTCATCGTCACTTGCGTATAGATACTCAATTAAATCGGATTCGTATTTTTTTGCATAAGTGCTTTCTATACGCCTTTTTATTTTTAATCGATCTCTAAGATTTTTTAAATAAACTAGTGATATAAATATTATTGTAGAAAGAATCACAGATAAGTAGATACACATTTGTATAATAACGTGCATACTATTTATCGAGTCAATACTATTTTGGAAAAACTCTAACATGATAGTTAATGATTAAAGCTTTATTGCATTAACCTTTTGATACGAATAATTAATTCGTTTGGACTAAAAGGTTTGCTCATAAAGTCTGTTGCACCTAAATTAAACGCATTCAAAACCATTTCTTCCTGCCCAGCAGATGAAAAAACGACTATAGGAGTCTTTCGGTCAAGTTTGTTTCTTACATGACTTATAACCTCTAAACCACTTATAAAAGGCATCATGATATCGGTTAAAATCATGTCTGGATTGTTGTCTTCTATTAGATCAACAGCTTCTTTACCATTAGTAGCTATTAAGAGATGGTAACCTTCTTTTTCTAATTTGAATTGTAATAATTTAGAAAGAATAGAGTTATCCTCAGCTAAAACAATTTTTTTTGTTAGATTCATTTTTTAGTAGGTTTAATGGTTTTATAATTGGGGCTTAATTACAAGATAAAAGTAATAAATAAATTGTAACAACATCGATAAAGTGTATAGAAATATCGATAAAATGCATTTTTTGTTATTTACATGCGTTAAATACTACAAAAAATGCATTAAAAAATGAATTTTTGTTCTAAATAATATTTAAAAAAATAATTTAAGAATATTGATTTTAGAATTTTGTATTTAAAATCCCTCAAAAACACCAAGCCCAAAGAGTGCAAAATCGTATTTTACAGGATCATTAGCGTCTAATTGACGAAGTTTTGTGTCTAATTCTAAAAGTGCTTTAGAATCATTTTGTTTGCGCTCAAGTAAGCTTAGTTTTCGGGCAACATTTCCAGAGTGAACGTCTAAAGGGCAGGAAAGTTTTGATGGAGAGATGGATTCCCAAATACCTAAATCGACTCCTTTGTTGTCCTGGCGACACATCCAGCGCAAATACATGTTAATGCGTTTGGCTGCCGAATTATTCAAAGGATCCGAAATATGTTTTTGTGTTCGGGCTAAATGCGGAATTTCGAAAAAGATTTTTTTAAATTCGGAGATGCTTTTTTGCATTGAATTGGTTTCTTGGTTTTTTGCAAAAACAGCTTCAATACCATTATGGTTTTTATAAATGTTTTGTAAACTTTTGATAAAACCCACGAAATCCTGACCGTTAAAGGTTCGATGCACAAAAGATTCTAATCTATCTAAATCTTTTTCTGAATGTGACATGATAAAATCATAGGGAGTATTGCCCATCATTTCTATCATGCGATGACTATTTTTTATTATCATTTTTCGATTTCCCCAGGCAATTGTGGCACTCAAAAATCCGGCAATCTCAATGTCTTCCTTTTGGGTAAATAAATGCGGAATTTGAACCGGATCACTTTCGATGAAATCTAGTGTGTTGTATTGCAATACTTTTTCGTCCAAAAAATCTTTGAGTTCGGAGAAATTCATTTTTAGGAAAATGGAAATTAATGGTCGCTAATCATACCGTCAACCATAACTAGTTTTCGGTCGGCCATGTTGGCTAATTCTTCATTATGAGTAACAATCACAAATGTTTGTCCAAATTCATCTCTTAGTTTAAAAAATAATTGATGCAAATTTTCAGCTGAGTGAGTATCCAGATTTCCGGATGGTTCATCGGCAAAAATAACTGCCGGTTTATTGATTAAAGCCCTTGCAACAGCCACACGTTGTTGTTCACCACCCGAAAGTTCGCTTGGTTTATGATGAATACGATGCGAAAGTCCTAAGTAGGTTAGCAGTTTAATTGCTTCCTCCTCAGTTTCTTTTTTGTTTTTCTTGGCAATATAAGCTGGGATACAAACGTTTTCCAGAGCAGTAAATTCTGGTAGTAATTGGTGAAACTGGAAAATGAATCCTAAATTTAGGTTTCTAAATTTAGACAAATTTTTGTCGTTCATTGATAAGATATCTTCATCGTTGATGCGAAGTGCGATATCATTTTCTTTACTAGGACGGTCAAGTGTTCCCAAAATTTGAAGAAGAGTTGTTTTACCTGCTCCCGAAGCACCTACAATAGAAACGATTTCTCCTTTTTGAATATGTAAATCAACTCCTTTTAAAACATGTAGTTGGTCGTAATATTTATGTAAGTTTTTAGCTTGTATCATCAATTGGCAGTTTTTACAAAGAAACAAAGATTTTAATGATTATAAAATTGGCTTTACTATATTTTTGGATTAAAAAAGCATAAATTTGAGTTAACATAACAAGAATACGATCCCAAATTTAAAAATGAAAACTTATGAATAACGATATTAAAATGGAAATAGCAACTTTGGCAGGAGGCTGTTTTTGGTGTACCGAAGCTGTTTTTTTGGAACTAAAAGGAGTAGAAGGGATTGTGCCAGGTTATATAGGAGGTGATACAGAGAATCCTACTTATAAGGAAGTTTGTGAGGGCAACACTAATCATGCCGAAGCAATACAAATTACTTTTAATCCTAAGGAAGTGTCCTATGGAGAATTATTAGAATTGTTTTTTGCAACCCATGATCCTACAACTTTAAATCGTCAGGGAGAAGATGTAGGTACACAGTATCGTAGTGAGATTTTTTATCATAGTCCGGAACAAAAAGAAATGGCCGAGGCTTTTATTCGTTTTCTAACAGAAGAAGCTGTTTTTGAAAAACCAATTGTGACTAAAATTTCTCAAGCTTCTGTTTTTTTTGAGGCAGAGGATTATCATCATAATTATTACAATCAAAATAAAACACAAGGTTTTTGTGCTTTTGTGATTGCTCCAAAAATTAATAAAGTAAGGACTTATTTTAAAGATAAACTCAAAGAGCAGTAGAGTGGAAGTCAAAAACAAAAAACTGATTTTAGGAATTGTATTTGATGCAATAGGAATGCTGTCATTTACAATTCCTTTTGTAGGTGAGTTTTCAGATGTGATCTGGGCTCCTGTTTCTGGTTTTTTGATGACAAGGATGTATAGAAGTAAGTTGGGAAGAATTGCTGGAATTATTTCTTTTGCAGAAGAATTTTTCCCTTTTTCTGATTTTATACCCTCTTTTACTTTAGTATGGGGATATTATTATTTGATCAAAAAGAATACAGATTAGTTTTCTTCTTTTTTGAATAAAAATCCTAAGCCCATTTTTTGGAGCATTTTCTTTTCGAATGCCCAGAAAAATTTGAATTGACCAAAAAGAAATCCAATAATTACTAGTAATATTTGATATAAAGGCAGAACGATTAATAAACGCACAGGAGTATGCCAGAATCCAAAATCTTCTTTTAAAATTCCTAACCAGATGCATACTGGTTTTGAAATCCAAGCCGAAGCCGATCCTGTAATGGCAAAAACGATAAAAATTATGGTGAGTTGAAAATTAGACTCTACTTTCCAACGTTCTTTTAATCCCTTCATCTTTAGTTCTAATGTTTACAAATGTACTAAAGATTATCGTAAAGGAACATGGCCAAGAAGTTTTTGGCGGTAATTATTTTGAAAATAAATCATGTAATTGTAGATTAAATAATTTACTTCATATCCATAATTAATATTGGAATCATAATCAATACTCATTTCGTATAAATCGCGGCGATAGCGTTGCGGTTGTAAGAAACGGTTGTTCCATTCGCTAATATAGAGTATGTTTTTGTTTTCCAGATAAGATTGAGTGTAAAAACCACGAGGGTAGGCCATTGAATTAAGCCACATATTAAAACCTGGGTCTATAATGATTACTTCATATTCTAAATCTTTGTTGGCTATTTTAACAGTGTCGTTAACGCTCGAATTTAATGCCTCTTTTTTGGGGATAATTGTTTTTTGACCTGCACAACTTAGAATAATTAGGCCTGAAATTAAAGCTAATATGAAGTGAATTTTTTTCATGTTGCCAGATAGATTGGAATATTAAATTTACAAATTTAATGAGCTATTTATGTAGTTTTTTATCAAAAAATGCCATCGGTCTTATTGATCTATGGCAATTCAGTTTTATGTAATAACCCGTTGGGTGAAATTATTAAAAACGTCAGTTCGAGTGTTTTTTGTGTAGTGAAACGAAACAAAAAATGTATCGAGAACCGTTTTTAATAAAATTTTTCTTGTTCTCGATACGATTTTCTACCGAAAATCACTCGAACTGACGAAAAATCACCATCAAAAACTAATTTCACCGAACGGGTTTATGTAATATGTTTATTTTCCAAAAAGTTTCCCAAGCATTCCGCCCAAACCGCCTTTTTTGGTGAGTTCAATAGCGTCATCTAAATCTACTTTTCCATCCGAGTTTTGGTCTAAACCAAAGTGTAGCCCATATTTTCCAATGGCATCCATGATACTAGCATGTTCAGGGCTGTTGCCACCTGTTAAAGAATCAAGAAGACTCGAAAGGTTGATGCTGTTGTCCTTAGGGTCGTTAGCTTTATTGATTAAAGAGCCTAGTATTTTAGGAATCATTGATGCAGCAGTAGATGTTGCAACACTAGAATCAATACCTAGTTTTTGACTTAATGAATTGCTTAGATTATTAGTGATTTTTTGAACTGCGGGATTGTTTCTGTCAATGTCTTTTCCTTGAAGTAATCCTACTATTTGTGATAAATCCACATCATTAGCAATATCTTTTAAGCTTGAAAAAATGGATTCACCTGTTTGTTTTAGGACTGCGTCATTCTTATCATTTGGGATTGCCTCATTTTTTACAACGGCATCTTGTCCAAATTCCTGTACTAACTGGGATAATTGATCTAACATGATTTTTACTTTTTATAAGGTTACTTATCAAATTTAATAAAAAAAAGGACTCATTACCGTTTGGAATGAGTCCTTTAATGTTATTAAAATCTTAAAAGTTATCCTAAGATACTGATAATTTGTGATGCTAATTCAGTTCCAATACGGTCCTGAGCCTCTCCTGTAGCAGCTCCAATGTGAGGAGTCAAAGAGATTTTTGGGTGCATTAATAATTGAGTAGCAGGAGTTGGTTCGTTTTCAAAAACGTCTAAACCAGCAAAAGCAACTTTTCCGCTGTCTAAAGCTTTAACCAAGTCAACTTCGTTGATAACTCCACCACGAGCACAGTTTACAATTCCAACACCGTCTTTCATTGTTGCGAATTCTTTTTCTGTTACAATGTATCCGTTTTGAGCAGGAACGTGTAAAGTGATGAAATCAGATTCAGCAAAAACTGATTCTAATGATTGTGTTTTGATAGTAGTTGTAATAGCTTGTCCGTCAAAGAATTCCACTTTTACATCAACTTGCGGGATGAAACTATCAGCAGCGATAACTTTCATTCCTAAACCAAGCGCCATTTTAGCAGTAGCCTGACCAATACGACCAATACCTACAATTCCTAAAGTTTTACCTCTTAATTCAACTCCGTTTGCATAAGCTTTTTTCAAGTCATTGAATTTAGTATCACCTTCTAGTGGCATGTTTCTGTTAGAGTCGTGTAAGAAACGAACTCCTGTTAATAAATGAGCAAAAACTAATTCAGCTACAGATTCTGATGAAGAAGCAGGAGTGTTGATTACCTGGATTCCTTTGCTTTTAGCATACTCCACATCAATGTTATCCATACCTACACCACCACGACCGATGATTTTAATGCCCGGACAAGCATCAATAATGTCCTTACGAACTTTAGTTGCACTACGAACTAAAATAACGCTTACGTTGTTTTCGTTGATGTAGTTAGCTACTTGTTCTTGAGCAACTTTTGTAGTGATTACTTCATAACCACCTTTTTCTAAAGCTAAGATTCCACTTTTTGAAATCCCGTCGTTTGCTAATACTTTCATGTTTTTTTATTACATTACGAGGTTGTGTCCTCAAATTAATTGAATGTTTTTAGAAGCTGTTTCCCGCTATCCGTTTCAATCTTATGTCGGCGTAGATGCCTGCCGCCACAAGGATTTCCACTTCTATCGGGGCTAGAGCCTCTGCTAGCAATTTCAATTTAAAGATTGAAAAATTTGAAGATTCAATCAATAGATTTATTTAAATAAACATAGATTCTTTAATCTTTCAATCATTGAATCTTTTCATTTATTTAAACTGCTTTCTCTAAAGCTTGCATAACATCTACCAATACTTGTACGCTTTCAATTGGCATAGCATTGTAAATAGATGCTCTGTAACCACCTACTGAACGGTGACCAGGAAGTCCAGAGATTCCGGCTGCTTTCCACATTTTGTCAAATGTTTCCGTGTGCTCCGGATTTGTTAACAAGAAAGTTACATTCATGTTAGAACGGTCTTCTGTAACAGCAGCTCCTTTAAATAATGGATTTCTGTCAATTTCGTTATAAAGCAATTCAGCCTTAGCGTTGTTTAATTTTTCAACAGCTGCAATACCACCTTGTTCTTTGATCCATCTCAATGTCAACAGAGATGCGTAAACAGGGAAAACAGGAGGCGTATTGAACATACTATCTGCTTTAACGTGTTTGGCGTAATCCAACATGCTAGGAATGTTACGACCGTTTTTACCAATGATTTCTTCTTTGATAACTACTAAAGTTGTTCCTGCAGGTCCCATATTTTTTTGAGCACCAGCATAGATAATATCAAATTGAGAAAAATCTAATTCTCTTGAAAAAATATCCGAACTCATGTCACATACCATTGGAACATTCGTTTTAGGGAATTCTTTCATTTGAGTACCAAAAATGGTATTGTTTGAAGTACAGTGGAAATAATCTGCATCAGCAGGAATTTCATATCCTTTTGGTACATAAGTGTAGTTGTCTTCTTTTGAAGATGCTACAATTACAGTTTCTCCAAAAAGTTTTGCTTCTTTGATAGCTGCAGTTGCCCATGTTCCTGAATCTAAATAAGCCGCTTTTCCGCCTTCTTTCATCAAGTTGTAAGGAACCATTAAAAATTCTAAACTAGCTCCACCAGCAAGAAAAAGAGCTTGGTATCCTTTTCCTTCTAATCCAAGTAATTCAAGTGCTAATGCTCTTGCTTCGTCCATAACAGCAACAAAGTCTTTGCTGCGGTGCGAAATTTCTAAAATAGATAATCCTGAATTGTTAAAGTCTAAAATAGCCTGAGCTGATTTCTCAAAAACTTCTTGTGGTAAAATACAAGGTCCTGCGCTGTAGTTGTGTTTTTTCATGGTGTAGTTTATGTCCAAAAAATTAAAATGCAAATTTCGATAATAAGAGTCGAATATGCATTAAATTATTCATAATAATTATTAAAATTTTTTCTATGTTATTAACAAAAACGATATAGTATCGATGTTATCAGCATAATCCCATAATTTTGGCTTTTGCGTCTCTCCAAAAGCAATGCTGTTTTGAATAAGATTATTACTTACAATGCACTGGATTTGATCAGTATCTGTAAGCAGTCTTTTTTCTACATCCGAAAGGTTCTCGTAGTATTCATAAAAAACACTGGAAATAGGAGAGGCGTAGCTGTAATCTTCTTTAATAGTTAGAAAACCATTGTCTAATAATTGAAAATTACTCATCAAGAAAACAGCTTTGTTGTAATCGTAATTATTAGCGTATTTTTCATACTGAATTACATCTTGGTATTCAAACATAGCTTCAAAAAAGGCGTTGAAACTGTATCCTTTTGGCACAGATAGTTTAGAAACATTGCGACATCCTAAACCAAAATACCTAAAAATATCTTCTCCTAAAGCAATTAATTGTTCTTTAGTCTCTTCTCCGTTTAAAACAGCAACTGAATTTCTGTTTTTACGTATAATTGAAGGCTTGTCTTTAAAATAGTATTCAAAATAACGGGCGGTATTGTTGCTTCCAGTAGCAATGACTGCATCAAAATTTTCCAGTTTTCCTTCAGTAAAAGTGATCTTGCTTTCTAATTCGGGAGCAATATGTATCAGGTATTTTGCTAAAAATGGTAGTAAATGCTGATCGTTTGAGGAGGTTTTTACTAAAACATCATGTCCTGTGATTAATACACAAAGAAAATCATGAAAACCTACGAGTGGAATGTTTCCTGCAAGAATTAAAGCAATTCTTTTAGATTTTACATTGTCAAATGAATACATCGATAGCCATTTGTCCAAGTTTTCATCGGTCAAAGCTTCTGCCCAGGAGTTGATGGCATAATGCACTTGTTCAGGTGTGTACCAGCCGTTATGAGATTGAGATAGCGTTATTAAATTGGCAAAAGAATCAAAAAAAATAGCATTTCCTTCTACATCTTCTCTTTGTTTGTTTTCGGCTTCGGAAAATTGACTCAGAAATCTTCCTAATTTCACAAAAATATTTTTTTTGCTTTCTATTGTCATAATGTTTGCTTATGAAATGTTTTGATTGTAATTTTGCACAAAAATAAGTATAATATAGTCGAAAGACAAAAGTTATGTCTATAGGTTATCAAAACTTAAAAACTTTTGTTCTTTAACCATAAAACCAAATTATAATGGCAATTATCATAACAGACGAATGTATCAACTGTGGTGCATGTGAACCAGAATGTCCAAATACAGCAATCTATGAAGGTGCTGACGATTGGAGATATAAAGACGGTACAAAATTAAGCGGGACTGTAATCCTTCCTGATGGAACTGAAGTTGATGCTGAAGAAGCTCAAACTCCAATTTCTGATGAAGTTTATTATATTGTTCCAGGAAAATGTACAGAGTGTAAAGGGTTTCATGATGAGCCTCAATGTGCTGCTGTATGTCCTGTTGATTGCTGTGTTCCAGATGAAAATCATGTTGAGGATGAGGAAACCTTGTTGAACAGACAGGCTTTCTTGCATAATGAATAGTGAATTATATTTTTAATTTCAATTTAGAAAAAATCCTGAGTCTTGTACTCAGGATTTTTTTTATAATTCAATATTATAATGTGTTATAGATTGAATCCTAATCGGGCGTAGTAGTAGGCTCCACTAAAACCCATTTGAACGGCATCCCAGTAGCCGCCACCTTCAACCCAGTCGTCTTGTTGATCAGGGTAAACATTAAATAAGTTGTTAGCTCCAATGCTTAATTTTGAGTTTTTATTTAGTTTGAATCCTAAGGTTAAATCGGTAACAATTTTAGCACCGTAAGTATCGGTTGCTGCTTTAATTTGGTTAGTAAAACTTCCGTAATCAGCTACGTCTTCATACATTTGATAATCTAACAATTCTACTTTACTGAAACGGGTAAATGCTAATCCGGCATTAAACCATTTTTTGTCATAACTTAAGTTTAAACCAAATTTATTTTTAGGAGCAGAAGCTAATAAAAAGGCTTCTTCTCTTTTTCCAAAGAAAATTTCTTTATCTAAATTACCGTTTTTAATACTTCCGATTTTCATGTTGTTTATATTTCCAACTAAAGTTGCACTAAATGTCTGGTCGTTGAATTTCTTTTTCCAAGAAAATACTACATCTAGCCCCACGGTTTTAGTGTTTAATCCATTAACGAAAAACTGTGCCTCATCAATTCCTAGATTTAGTGCTGTTGCATCAAAATAACCTGTTAAAACAATCCTGTCTTTCACATCAATAAAATAGCCGTCAACGGTTGCAGTAAAATTTCCAAAAGTAGAAGTGAATCCTAAAGAAGCATTTACTGCTTTTTCTTCATTTAGTTTATTGATTCCAAAACCTTTGGTAACCGGACTATTATTAGATGATAATAAAATTTCTGAGGCGCCACTGGAACTGAAGTTGGTAAATCTTGTATTGTAATAAATTTGCGCCAGCGATGGGGCTCTAAAGCCAGTACTAATGGAGCTTCTGATGTTGAAGTTGTCTGAAACTTTAATTCGCGTGGCTAATTTACCGTTGAATGTTTTTCCAAAATCACTATAATTTTCAAAGCGTAAAGCTCCATTTACTAAAATAGATTTGTTAATGTCTAATTCTAAATCGGTATACAAGGAAACGTTAGAGCGACTTTTATTAACTACATTCGCAGGGCTATATCCAGGGAATCCTTGTGATCCTCCAGGTCTGACTTCATTTGAAATTGGGTCGACAGGAGCTGATTGTTCGGTAGGATCAGTTATTGGTTGTCCATTAGTGTCATAAGTGGCGTAAGAGCCTGTTTCTCCGGCAAAAATGTTAAAGGTTTCTGTTCTGAATTCAGTACCAAATGCGATGTTTAACCCCTCTAATACCGAGTCAAAATTTTTAGAAAAATCAAGGTTGGTTGTGTTTTGGCTTAAACTATGTCCTCCTGCATCAAATTCTGTTGGCGAAGCTTCTTCTAATGAGGCGTTTATGGTACCTTTTACATAGTAATGAAATAAATTTTTCCCATAGGTATTGCTGAAATCTATTTTCCAACCTGAATTGGTAGTTGTTCTAATACCAGCTGCAAAGGAGTTGTCCAGAATATTGGAGGTGATTCTAGGGGTAAATCCTCCCGGGTAAATTGATTCAACAACTCTTTCACCATCGTTTCGGGTAAAAGCATAAGCGTCGGTATCTCTGTAGTTTTTTCCTCCAAAAGCATAAATTTCAGTTTTATCGGAAACTGGAAGCGAAAGGTTTGCAAATAAGTTATAACCTAGGATGGACGCTTCTCCAAAACCTTTTCGGAAATCAAATCCAGGGCGAAGTGTTTTATTTTTTTTCAAATATTCTGTGGTAAAATTAACAAAACCACCTTTTTCACCAAGTGCTACACCATAATTGGCAGATGCTTTTATGGAGCCTCCATCAAAGTTTTGGTCCTTGCCAAATGAATTTCCAAAACCATTTTGGTCAAGTCTATAACCTTCGGTATTTGCAGTTCCAGTTGGAAAATCTCCTTTTGCATTGGTATTAAATGCGCCATAAGAAATATTTCCTGTAAATTCATCTACATTGTCATTTAAAACGATATTGACAACACCGGCAATGGCATCCGATCCATATTGTGCTGCTGCACCATCTCTTAAGATTTCAATTCGTTTTATTGCAGCTGATGGAATTGCATTTAAGTCGGTTCCGGTATTACCTCTTCCTCTTGTTCCAAATAGATTGATTAAGGAAGATTGGTGTCTTCTTTTACCGTTGATTAATACTAATGTTTGATCTGGTCCAAGACCTCTCAAAGTTGCTGGGTCAACGTGATCTGCGCCATCAGATCCCGATTGTTTATTAGCATTAAATGAAGGAGCAACATATTGCAGTAATTCATTAATTTCCAGTTTTCCACTTTGGGTTGTAACATCACGAACATTTATAATATCAATAGGTACTGGAGTATTTACTACGGTTCTCTTAGTGTTTCTGGAACCTACAATTACCACATCATTCAATACTTCCCCTCCTTCAGATTTAAGAGTGATATTAATTGTGTTTGAGCTCGCTGGTTTTTCAATAGTCGAGTAACCAATGTAACTAAAAACTAATGTAGCACCTTCTTTTACTTTGATACTATATTTTCCGTCTAAATCTGTAGAAACACCATTATTGGTGCCTTTTTCAATGATATTTACACCCGGAAGGTTACTGCCTGATTGGTCTTTGACCACACCTGTGATGTTTTTTTGCGCTAGAAGGCTGCTAAAGCTAATTAGCAAAATGAATGAGTAGAGATTCTTCATAATAAGCTAAGGATTAGGATTTTTTACACTGCAATATAACATTTTTTTAACATTTTTAACATTTTTTTTAGTGGAGATTATTGGTTGAAATAAAACAAGGAGTAATGTTTTTTTGTGTGATTTTATTTTTTTCAGGATAAATTCCGGTAAAATATATTATAAGTTGCTAATTAGGCTTCCATAACATTTATTAAGTCTTATATTTGCACACTTTTAAAATAAATTTTTTCAAAACATACGCTATAAGTATTGTATAAAATATAAAAAACATGAAAGCAGGAATCGTAGGCTTACCTAATGTAGGGAAATCAACTTTATTTAATTGTTTGTCAAATGCTAAGGCGCAAAGTGCAAACTTTCCATTTTGTACAATCGAACCAAATATTGGAGTAGTGAATGTACCGGATCCAAGAATCGCCAGATTAGAGGAATTAGTGAAACCGGAGCGAGTACAAATGGCTACTGTGGATATTGTGGATATTGCAGGATTAGTAAAAGGTGCCAGTAAAGGAGAAGGTTTAGGGAATCAATTCCTTGGAAATATCCGTGAGTGTAATGCTATTATTCATGTATTGCGTTGTTTTGATAACGATAATATTGTCCACGTAGACGGAAATGTAAACCCTATTCGTGATAAAGAAACGATTGATATCGAATTGCAATTGAAAGACTTAGAAACGGTTGAAAAACGTTTGGAAAAAGTAAATCGTGCGGCTAAAACCGGAAATAAAGAAGCGCAGACGGAAAAAGCACTTTTAGACCGTATTAAAGACGCTTTATTGCAGGCAAAATCAGCCAGAACTGTTGTTCCTCAATCGAATGATGAGGAGGCTTTGATGGAAGATTTTCAGTTGATTACTACAAAACCGGTTTTGTATGTATGTAATGTAGATGAATCTTCAGCAGTAAATGGAAATAAATATGTAGATCAGGTACGCGAATTAGTAAAAGATGAAAATGCAGAGGTTATTGTACTTTCGGTTGGTGCTGAGGCTGATATTACCGAATTAGAAAGTTATGAAGAGCGTCAGGTTTTCTTAGAAGATTTAGGATTAACTGAGCCCGGATCGGCAGTTTTAATTCGTGCTGCTTATAAATTATTAAACTTACAAACCTATTTCACTGCAGGTGTTAAAGAAGTTCGTGCTTGGACTATTAATATTGGTGATACTGCACCAAAAGCAGCAGGAGTAATTCACTCTGATTTCGAAAAAGGATTTATTCGTGCAGAGGTTATTGCTTATGAGGATTATTCTACTTATGGTTCGGAATCTAAAGTGAAAGAAGCCGGAAAATTACGTGTAGAAGGAAAAGAATACATTGTTAAAGATGGTGATGTAATGCACTTTAGATTTAATGTGTAGTTTTTAGAATAAAGAAGGCAGAATAAAGAAAATAGATGAAACCGTTGAAGTAATTCAGCGGTTTTTTTATTGCTGAATTTTGTGTAATTTTCAGGAAAACAAAATACTATGAAAATAATCGCTTTTGGCGGAAGCCCCAGTAAAAATTCCATCAATAAAAAATTAGCTACTTATGCTGCTTCGTTGTTTGAAAGTGCCGAAGTCGAAGTGTTGGATTTAAATGACTACCAAATGCCGCTTTTTAGTGTGGATATTGAGGCTGAAATCGGTCACCATGAATTGGCAAAAGCCTTTTTGGCTAAAATTGAATCCGCTGATTTTTTAGTGGTTTCTTTAGCCGAAAATAATGGTAATTATTCGGCAGCATTCAAAAATTTGTACGATTGGTGTTCCCGAATAGTTGGCAAAGTTTTTCAAGAAAAACCCATGTTATTGATGGCAACATCTCCGGGAGGAAGAGGAGGCGCTTCGGTATTAGAAATTGCTAAAAATGCATTTCCCCGTTATGGTGCCGATGTAAAAGCTACTTTTTCTTTGCCGAGTTTTAATGAGAATTTTGATGTCGAAAAAGGAAAGATTTCTAATGCCGAATTGGATGGTGAATTGAAAGATTTAATTATTAGGCTGCAATAATTTTTGATATAATAGTGATATAAAAAACCACAGATGACACTGATTGAACAGATACAAATGGATTTTTATAGCTCTTTGCGAATCACAATCTGCGATAATCTGTTAAAATCCGTTTCATCTGTGTGCCATTGTCAATGATTGGAATAGGAAAAGGATAGTCATATTTCCTGATAGCGTTCTAAGGTTTTATACACAATAGTCTGCATTCTTTTGCGCAATCGTTCCGGTTTTAAAACTTCCAGTCCGTTGCCAAAACCCAAAAGCAATCGGTCTAACTCGTAATTTTCAATGAGTAATAAATGAATGATAATACTGCCGTCTTCATTGGTTTTTATGAGTCGTTGGGTATTGTGTATTGGTTTTGTAATCACATAAGGTGCATTTACAGCATCAATCCAAAGTTCAATTTTTTTAGGTTGTAAGCCGGTATTTACAGTTACCCCCACTACATTTTTATAAAAGGCATCAGCATCAAAATCATCTTCTAAAAAAGGCATGTTGAAATCGTAATCAATTTTTAAAATCCGGTCTAAAGCCAAATTAGAAATCGGTTGGTTGTGCTTTCTTCTTCCAATTAAAAACCAGCGGTTATTGAATTCTTTTAAGATAAAAGGATGAAAATGAAATTGTTTTTCCTCTCTGGATTGGAATGATTTATAAGTAATAATCAGAACCACTTTCTTGACAATCGCCTGATAGATTTCGTCTAAAAAATGCAATCCCTTTAGTTTTTCGTTTTTATCCAAATGGATGACGGGTTTCGAATTGGCTTTTTCGGCATAGATTTTATCTTCCAGCCGCTGCAAAATATCCGAAACATCATTGAATAATGAAAAATCTTTGAACTGTTTGAGCATAGCAACCGTCTCGGTCAAGACATTAATATCCGTTTCTGTGAGCGGAATATCAGTAATACTAAATCCTTCTTCCTCATAGCGGTAATACTTTTTGTCATAAACCACAATGGGAGCGTTGTACCCTAATTTTTCGCTGCGCATCATTTGGATATCCGCCTGAATGGTGCGCTTGCTCACCGGATTTTCTTTTCCTTCAAATTCATACAAAGCCTGACTTACCGCTTCAATTAAATCCTCCAAAGTCCAATTCCTATACTGATTTTGCAGGCATTTATCTATCGTTTTATAGCGAATAAGCGCATTTTTATTTTGTGCCATAGGTCGTTTTTTAGTTTTTGGGCGTGTCCCTTCGGGTCGGGCTATTCGCTACAATCTTTTATGACTTCCGCTCTCGCTCCATTCATAAAAGGATTTTCGCTATTATCCCTCACGCAAGTCAGGGTAAGCAACAACAGCGATTTTCAAAAGAGGAATTACTTTTCACTTTCCTGCAAGGTCTTTTTTGACCTTGTAGGTATGATTAATAATCTTCTCTTAAAAAAACAGATAGCTACAAGGTTAAAAAAAGAGCTTGCAGGAGTCCATTGCGACAATAAAAATACAAATTATTTCTTACTGCGCAGAATAATTGCGTACTTGGGTAAAACATTTGTACTATCAAAATAAAACAAATAATGAAAACACAAATAAGCGGTACAGATCTATTGGAATTAGGATTTCCTGAAGGAAAAATAATTGGAGTAGCCTTAAAAATAAACAGCAAAAGAAACGGATTTACCAGAGAAGAAATGATTGCCAATTATAAAAAGGTATTAGCAACTCCGGAAAATTATATTGACGATGTAGTGTTTAGTAAACTGGCTGTTGCATTGATCGATAAAGCGAATGAAAAACCGGAAGATTTCATTGCTTTGAATCCCAATCCCAATTCCTTTTCGGCTTACGGCATAGAACAAATCGAAGAAGGTGCTTTAAAGCAAATGAATGTGGCTATGCAATTGCCTGTTACGGTTGCCGGAGCATTAATGCCCGATGCGCATCAGGGTTATGGATTGCCTATTGGCGGCGTTTTGGCCACTAAAAACGCGATTATTCCCTATGGTGTTGGGGTTGATATTGGTTGCCGAATGGCTTTGTCTGTTTATGATATTCCCGAGGAATTTTATTTTGAAAATGAAATGAAATTCAAACGAGAGTTGGTAGCACATACCAAGTTTGGCGCGGGACACGGTTTTCACGGACAATACAAAGCCAATCATGCGGTTTTAGACAGCGATGGGTTTAACACTACTGCTTTTATCAGGAATCTAAAAGACAAGGCTTGGTCGCAATTAGGGACTTCAGGAGGAGGAAACCATTTTGTGGAATTTGGAATTATAGAATTCGCCCAAGACGATGCCGTTTTGAATATCCCAAAAGGAAAGTATGTTGGATTGTTGACGCATTCCGGTTCCAGAGGTTTTGGAGCCACTATTGCGGGACATTATACCAAAATGGCTAAAGAGGTATGCAAGTTGCCTGATGTGGCTAAGAATTTAGCTTATTTAGATATGAATTCGCAGTTGGGTCAGGAATATTGGATGGCGATGAATTTGGCCGGAGATTATGCTTCGGCCTGTCATGAAATTATTCACAACAAGATGCAGCAAGCTTTGGGAGCTCAAGTGTTAGCCAAAGTTGAAAACCATCACAACTTTGCCTGGAAAGAAATCTGGAATGGTGAAGAAGTGATGGTGCATCGAAAAGGAGCCACTCCAGCCGCAAAAGGTGTGATGGGTATTATTCCGGGAAGTATGACAGCGCCAGGATTTTTGGTAAGAGGAAAAGGTGAGGAAAACGCCATTAACTCGGCTTCACACGGAGCAGGAAGACAAATGAGCCGAACCCAAGCCATTAAAACAATAACCCAAAACCAAATGCAAACCATCTTGAAAGATCATGGTGTAACTTTAATAGGAGCGGGACTGGACGAAGCCCCAATGGCCTACAAAGACATCAACCAAGTGATGGCTGCCCAAACGGATTTGGTGGATGTTGTTGCGAAATTTACCCCTAAAATGGTCCGAATGGCCGATGATGGGAGTAGGGAAGATTAAGTCAACTATAAACCTAACAGGTTTTCTAAACCTGTTAGGTTAAAATTTTTAGACACTATCCTAAAAAGTGTGTAAGTTAAAAAAATAATGGGGTTTGACTTTTTAATTAAAGTTGAACCCTTTTTTCAAATATAGTTAAGAACTGATTGAGGATTAATCCCCAGTTTTGGATTGGCATCGACCATTTTTTGGTTGCTTCCCTCAAAGCCAAATATACGGATTT